>DAOWNM010000079.1 GCA_030642565.1 Bacteroidota bacterium
GAAGATATATTCAATAAAGCATTTATTTCCTGGTAACCCAACCTTATATGAACGCTTCAGATATCATACGCCTGCTAAATACCAAACACTACGCACCTGCCGATCTGGATGAGGTGAATAACCTCTGCAGGAATTTTCCGGAGTTCACTGCTGCTCATATACTGAAGGTTCGGATTATGGAGGCACTGGGTCATGAGAAGCAGCAGCAGCTGAAAGTCGCCGCAGTCTACTCCATGGATCGCAAAAAACTGTTCCAACTGGTTACTGAGGTGGTGCAACCCTCGGAACCTGAACCAGAACCTGTTGATGAAACCACTGAGATCATCCAATTTTCGGATGAGCCCAATCAACACGTGGATATTATTATTGAGCAGCATGCCCCATACGTAAGCCAGGAACTGGATCCCAATTTGCTCGAACTGGATGAGGAATCGACAGAAGAGCTCTTAGAAATTCTGGATGAAGAAGCTGATGAAAACCCGGCAGAAGAGAAAAGCAACAATCATCTTATCACCAGCTTTATAAAGGGAGATCAGGGTCCCATCCGCGCCGATCAGGAAACCAAGCTGAAGGGAGATGTCTCCCTGGCCTCCATCAGGGAACATGATGGTTATATCACTGATACACTTGCACGGATATATGTAAAACAGGGGCTCCTTGCTAAGGCCATTTACGCTTACGAGAAATTAAGTTTGAAATATCCGGAAAAAAGTGCTTACTTTGCAGCTCAAATCGAGAAAATTAGGAATATAAACCATTCATAAAGAGGCAATAATATGTTTGTTGTATTTACGGTATTGATTGTTGTTATTTGCATCTTTACCATTTTAATCGTACTTGTACAGAATTCGAAAGGTGGCGGATTGGCATCGAATTTTTCATCATCCAACCAGTACATGGGTGTTCGGAAAACTGCCGATTTTCTTGAAAAAGCTACCTGGATTTTGGGATCTGCACTGATTATTTTGAGCCTTCTTGCCGGGATAACTGTTCCCAAAGCGGGAGAAGCTGATAATTCACGTCTCCAGGGTAAGTTTGACGAAACCATCATGGACCAGCCTGCACAAACAATTAATCTTCCTGAATCATTTGGTACTGAACCTGACGAAGGTGGCACGGAGTAGTAAGAAGATATTTTTTTCAGGATGAAAAGTGTCAGTATGTCATATTACTGACACTTTTTTTTTGTTTATCCCCTTTGGCACAAAATGTGATAAAGAGAAAGCGATTTTGATAATGTCGAACTTATAAAATACACAAAGAAAATGGCAGAACTTAAAGGTAAGATCCTTGCAGGTAAAATTCTTATTAGCCCTTCAGAGGCCGAGGATAAAACCGCTAGTGGTATCATTATTCCCGAAACAGCGAAAGAGAAACCACAGCATGGAAAAGTAGTAATGGTAGGAGCAGACAAAAAGGACGAACCCATGGAGATTAAAATGGGCGACCATGTTCTTTATGGTAAATTTGCCGGTCAGGAATTAACCATTGATGAAGAAGACTATCTTCTTATTTCACAGAGTGATGTTTTATTCATTTCAAAGTAAGTAACCAATAAAAAAAATAAAAATGGCAAAAGAGATTAAATTTAACATAGAAGCCCGCGATCAGCTGAAAAGTGGTATTGATCAACTGGCTGACGCTGTCAAGATAACATTAGGACCCAAAGGTCGCAATGTAATTATTGAAAAGAAATTTGGGGCACCTCAGATCACCAAAGATGGTGTAACAGTAGCAAAAGAGATAGATCTGGAGGATCCCTTTGAGAATGTAGGTGCACAGATTGTTAAAGAGGTAGCCTCCAAGACCAATGATGATGCTGGTGATGGAACAACCACTGCCACTGTACTGGCTCAGTCCATCATACAGGTTGGATTGAAAAACGTGACTGCAGGTGCCAATCCAATGGACCTGAAAAGGGGAATGGACAAAGCGGTAATTGAGGTTATAAAGAGCCTTCAGAGCCAGTCTCAGGATGTAGGTGATGATACCCAGAAGATTGAGCAGGTTGCATCTATCTCAGCCAACAACGAAGCCTCTATTGGTGCTATGATTGCAGAGGCCATGTCAAAGGTGAAGAAAGAGGGTGTAATTACCATTGAAGAGTCCAAATCTTCAGACACCTATGTTGATGTAGTGTAAGGTATGCAGTTTGACCGCGGTTACATCTCTCCCTATTTCGTGACCGATACTGAAAAAATGGAAGCTATATTGGAAAATCCTTATATTCTGATTCATGACAAGAAGATCTCCACCATGAAGGACCTTCTTCCCGTTCTTGAAACCACAGCACAGGATGGTCGTCCGCTGATGATCATTGCCGAAGATGTAGATAGTGAAGCACTGGCTACCCTGGTGGTAAACAAGCTTCGCGGATCCCTCAAGATCGCTGCTGTAAAGGCTCCCGGTTTTGGTGACAGGCGTAAAGAGATGCTTGAAGATATTGCCATCCTTACCGGAGGTACTGTTATTTCAGAAGAGAAAGGATTGAAACTGGAAAGTGCCGATCTGAGCATGCTCGGTCAGGCCGAAAAGATCTCCATCGACAAGGAGAATACAATCATTGTAAACGGTGGTGGTGAAAAATCGATGATCGATGCAAGGATAGGACAGATCAAAAAGCAGATCGAGAATACCACTTCAGATTATGACCGTGAGAAACTTCAGGAGCGTCTTGCCAAACTGGCAGGTGGTGTTGCTGTGATCTATGTTGGAGCAGCTTCAGAGGTTGAGATGAAATCCAGGAAGGACCTGTTTGAGGATGCACTTAGTTCTACCCGCGCAGCAGTTGAGGAAGGAATCATTCCCGGTGGCGGTGTTGGCTATCTTCGTGCACTTGAGAACCTTGAAAAATTCAAAGGTTCAAACGATGATGAGAACACTGGTATTGCCATTGTGAGGAGGGCTCTTGAAGAGCCACTTCGCCAGATCGTCGAGAACGCAGGACTGGAAGGTTCAGTGGTTGTAAAGGAGATCAAGGATGGGAAAGGTGATTTCGGATACAATGCATACACTGAGAAGTTCGAGAACCTGCTTGAGGCTGGTGTAATCGATCCTACAAAGGTGGCCCGCATTGCTCTGGAAAATGCCGCTTCTATATCAGGTATGTTCCTTACCACCGAGTGTGCAATTGTAGAGACACCCGAGCCGGAACCTCCAATGCCAGCAGGCGGCGGTGCTCCCGGAATGGGCATGATGTAATTTTAGCTACATCAAAATAAACTCAAGAGGTTGTTCGTTCGCGGGCAGCCTCTTACTTTTTTACATCCTTTAGAGATTTTCTACCCCGGCACAAATATCATAGAGAATGCTTACCTTTGGTCTCTGAAAAAATCAGGAGCACCTTCATGGATCATATTCGCAACTTCTGCATCATTGCCCATATCGATCATGGCAAGAGTACCTTGGCTGACAGGCTGCTGCTGAAAACCGGCACTCTGGATGAGAGGGATTTCCAGGATCAGGTGCTGGATGATATGGAACTGGAGCGTGAAAGGGGAATTACCATTAAGAGTCATGCTATCCAGATGGAGCATGAGTACAAAGGGAAACATCATATACTTAACCTGATCGATACACCCGGTCATGTGGATTTTTCTTATGAAGTGAGCCGCTCCATTGCCGCCTGTGAAGGGGCCCTGCTTATTGTAGATGCCACCCAGGGGATCCAGGCTCAGACTATTTCTGTTCTCTATCAGGCCATTGATCATAACCTGGAGATCATCCCGGTATTGAACAAGATGGATATGGACAGTGCCATGCCCGATGAGGTGAAGGACCAGATAGAGGATCTGATTGGTTGCGATCGCGGTGAGATCATTGAGGCAAGCGGAAAGACGGGACAGGGGGTGGAGGAGATACTGGAGGCCATTATTGAGCGGATTCCTGCTCCTGAAGGCGATCCGGAAGCTCCGTTACAGGCCCTTATATTTGATTCAGTATTCAATTCATACCGTGGAATTTTTGCTTACTTCCGGATCATGAACGGTTCCATCCGTAAAGGAGAGATGGTTAAATTTGTGGCTACCGGGAAGGAGTACGATGCAGATGAAGTTGGGGTGCTGAAGTTAGGCCCCGAACCCAGGGATATTCTGTCGGCTGGTGATGTGGGTTACATCATTTCGGGGATCAAGACTTCCAAAGAGGTAAAAGTGGGGGATACCATCACCCACGTAGATCGCCCATGCGATGAGATCATATCAGGATTTGAGAATGTAAAGCCAATGGTGTTTGCCGGGATCTATCCGGTGGATGCCGATGATTATGAAAACCTTCGGAATTCCATAGAGAAACTCCAATTGAATGATGCATCCCTCACCTTTATCCCTGAATCATCAGCTGCACTGGGTTTTGGATTCCGGTGTGGGTTCCTGGGGCTGTTACATATGGAGATTGTCCAGGAGCGACTCGACCGGGAATTCAATATGGATGTGATCACCACGGTACCCAATGTCTCTTTTAACGTGATAAGCACCAAGGGGGAGCTGGTGGAGGTACACAACCCATCGGGATTGCCGGTTTCGACGGCCATCGATCATATTGAGGAGCCTTATATCATTGCACAGGTGATCTCACAGGCCGAGTATGTGGGTTCAGTCATGAACCTCTGCCTGGATAAGCGTGGAACCCTGAAGAACCAGGTATATTTGACAAGCAACCGTGTGGAACTCACCTTTGATATGCCACTGGCGGAGATTGTATTTGATTTCTATGACAGATTGAAAAGCATCTCCAAAGGATACGCTTCCTTTGATTACCATCCTCATGGTTACCGGAAGGCCGACCTGGTGAAGCTGGATATCCTTCTGAACGGGGAGATGGTAGATGCACTCTCTACACTGATCCATCGCGATAATGCCTATGACTTTGGAAGAAGAATCTGTGTGAAGTTGAAAGAGTTGATTCCGCGACAGCAATACGAGGTCGCTATTCAGGCAGCTATTGGTGCCAAGGTGATTGCCAGGGAGACGGTTAAAGCTCTACGAAAAGATGTTACTGCCAAATGTTATGGTGGTGATATAACCCGGAAGAGGAAACTGTTGGAAAAGCAGAAAAAAGGGAAGAAGAGGATGCGTCAGGTGGGGAACATTGAAATACCGCAATCTGCATTCCTGGCCGTGCTCAAACTTGATTAAGCCTTTTGCCCTCTCTCCCCATCATCCAGTACCAGCTTGTAACCTTTCCCATGCACATTGATGATCTGCACGGCGGGATCCGGTTTCAGGTACTTTCGAAGCTTGGTAATATAGACATCCATACTTCTGGCATTGAAGTAGTTGTCGTCAATCCAAATGGCCTTCAGGGCAAAATTCCGTTCCAGAACCTGGTTGATGTTATTGCAAAGTAACTTTAATAGTTCAGACTCTTTGGTGGTCAGTTTTTGTTCTATTCCATTACCGGTGAGCATCTGCCTGTTCACATCGAAGGTAAATGAACCAATCTCCCAGCTCTCTTTGTCACCGCCCCAATTACCCTTTGTTCGCCGGAGGATCGCTTCAATTCTGAACAGCAGCTCCTCCATACTGAAGGGTTTGGTTATATAGTCGTCGGCCCCCAGGGAAAAACCTTCCAGCACATCCTCTTTCATTGATTTGGCAGTCAAAAAGATAATGGGAATGCTACTGTTGAGGATCCTTATTTCAGAGGCCAGGGTAAAACCATCTTTGACAGGCATCATTATATCCAGCAGGCAGAGATCGTAGTGGAACTGTTCAAAATATCTGAAGGCCTTCTCCCCATTGATTACCCAGTCAGTTTCATAATTTTTTGCCTGAAGATATTCCTGAAGCAACGACCCCAGGTTCTCGTCATCTTCTGCCAGCAGTATGCGGTTTTTTATCTCCCTCATTGTATATTTTTTTATTTTCGCTTCTCTAAAGGTAAGTGAATATCAAATCTAGAGCCTTTATTTAGCTCGCTTTTTATTCTAATGGTTCCTCCATGTTCCTCCACAATCAGCTTAACATAGCTGAGCCCCAGTCCAAAACCTTTCACATTGTGTACATTTCCGGTAGGGACCCGGTAAAATTTATCAAAAATACGTTTCTGGTCCTCTTTGCTGATTCCCATGCCATTATCGGTCACAGAAACCACAACAGAACTATTTTCATTCAGGGTGGAGATGGTGATTTCGGGGTTGCGGTTGCTGTATTTCATGGCATTCTCCATTAGGTTGGAGATCACATTGGTGAGATGAACCAGGTCGCCTGTAATTACCGCTTGATCGGCATCCGGAAAAAATTCCAGCTTACCTCCCCGCTTATCCATCTGGAGCAGGAAGTTTTGCGCGACAGTTTCAATGATGTCATGTAAATCAACCGGTTCACTCTTCAGTTTCAGCTCTCCGTGATCAAAAATGGCCATCTGAAGCACCCTTTCTACCTGGTAACCCAGCTGTTTGCTCTCTGTCTGGATAATCCTCGCTATATGTCCCAGGTTTTTCTGCTCATCGGGGATCGACCGGTCGTTGAGCATCTGTGAGGCAAGACTGATGGTTGAGATGGGTGTTTTTAGTTCATGGGTCATGTTGTTGACAAAGTCATTTTTCATCTCCGAGAGATGCTTCTGTTTAAACATAATATAGAGGGTCAGGCTGAACATAAGAATAATGAACAGGGTGATTATCACGGACGATCCTCCCATGATTCCCATAGATTTGCGAAGTAACTGCCTCTCTTCAGGGAAATAGACACTGATATAAGTGGAACGGTTAAAAACACTGCTCGGAAACAGCGATCTTCTGAAATACCTGCACTGTTCATATTCATTAAAATTCTCCGAACTGAATATGGGTTTGTGTCCCATTTCATACACTGCATATTCGAATGGATAATCCACACCACGGGATGATAGTTTTTCAGAGAGGGATGCTTCAATCATTGCCCCCGAGATATTATCCAATAACTCTCCCTCCTCCATCATCATTTTTTTGACAATATGATCTACAAAGGATTGCTGTCTCTCCATACGTCTTCTCAGATTCCTTCTGACCAGATCCGGATGCATGGCAGAAACAAGAATAGTATCCTGCATTGTGGGATCTTCACCCACAACCACCAGGAGTGAATCGTTGATCATCGCCACCTTCTGGTTTTTCAGTGAACGGTCGGGCGGTGTATATGAAAAAACAGCAGTCTCTGCATCACTATCTTCCCCCATGTCTTCTGCTTCTATGGAGATATCCATATTACTATTGGTCCGGTCATAGGAGCTGCGGGCATCAATATGGAAGTTCCAGACGGCCTGGCTCTGGTACTGGAGCACCGGGGGTTGAATCTCGTCAAGAATAGAGATCACGGTTTCATTCTGGACCAGTTCATCGGAGATATCTGATAGTACACCATTTACCATCAGACCAAGCTGGTGCTCCTCCGACTCTAAAGAGCGCCTGATCCAGTAGGCCTGAACCAGGATCATGGCCACCATGGCCAGCGTAAGAAACAGCGATACTATCCAGAGAATGGTTCGACTCATGGTCCAAAGATAGTTCTCCTCATCGGTTCAGCCAGAGTGTTTTAACATTCTTTAACTTCCTTTAAACCTATCTAACGATATTCTAAAATAGATTTGTCCCTAACAACATAGCTGTCGACTATGAAAAACAGAGTACACTTATCGATATTGAGTCTTGCAACTTCAATCATATTTTCTGCCGGGCTGCTGGCTCAGGAGCAAATTGAGGTATCCATCCATGTGAAAAAGGATGGCAAGGTCATAAAGGACACCACCTACCAGTTTGATGATGCCTCAGAGGCGATGGTGTTTATCTCCGAGGATGGAGAGAAAACTGAAATCAAAGAGTTTCATGGAGATTCTCTTGTATGGGTAACAGAAGGAGAGGCAGATGGTGACAATGTGAAGGTGATCGTAATCAAGAAGAGTGGGGATGTTGATATGGACCATGACGAAGACACTGATCACGACGAAAACACTGATCACGACGAAGATGTGAAAGTGAAGGTTGTTAAAAAGAAGTAGTTTAGCGTGCTTTAGCAGGCAATTTGGTTTAGTTTAAGGGTTTGTTGATTAAAGCTGCTCGTCCTCCCGGCGAGCAGTTTTTTTTGAGTTGTCAGGTGGTTGTTCTGACTACCAGAGCAACAGTCTCTCTCTGTTTTTGATCCGTGAAAGGTCAGAGGGAACGCACATTCTTACCGGCTCCAGAGCGCCAACAGAAAGCATAAAATTACTGATCCTCATGGTATTGATCTCTCCCTGGATATGGATCAGATAGTCGATGTTCTTTAATTCATCCAGGTAATATCCGTTTTCGGTCCGGTTCCTGATAATCCTGAAGGTGATCATTGCATCATCATCGTGGTAAGAGAATAGGGAAAAAACCTGCTCTTCTTTCAGTTTGCGATGAAAAAGCTGGAGATCCTCCTGCTTCTCAAAGTCCATATCAAGAGACTGGTTAATCATCCAGCAAAGTTTATAGTCTGGTTCATCTGAAATCATACCCAGCAAACAAAAATCCTCCTCAATGGCCAGATCCAGCTTATGCTTTTTCACCCCCATGGCTATACTTTATGAATGTTTTTCAGGGCCACTTTTGCGGCCTGCTGTTCTGCCTCTTTTTTAGAATCACCTCTTCCTGTGCCTTTCTCCTCTTCATTTAACAAAATATTAGAAACAAAAGAGGGTGATTTACTTCGCGACGCGTGCTCTTCTTTGCTTTCGAAGGCAATTTCCACCCTGTTTTTCTGGGTCCACTCTATGATCTTGCTTTTATAATCAGAATCCTTCTGCACCAGTTGAACAAGGTCGATATGCTTATTCATGATTTTTTTTTCGAAGAATTTTTTAGCAGCGCGGTAGCCCCGGTCGAGGTATATGGCGCCTATAAATGCCTCAAGAGCGTTCCCATAAATGTGTTTTGATTTGCTGCCAGTGGCAACTCCGGGATTGATCATCTCCGGGATTCCGATTTGTGTGGCCAGGTAATCCAGGGTTTTTCGTTTAACGATGCGGGCACGCAACTTGGTCATAAATCCTTCGTCCCCTTCAGGGAAACGGTTAAACAGGTGGTCGGCTACAATGGCATCCAGCACCGCATCGCCCAGGTATTCCAGGCGTTCATTATTAAGGTGATTCCCGGATGGTTTTTTTTGAAGTGCGGATTTGGGTATAAAAGCAAGTCTATACAACGATAAATTGCGGGGTAAGAAACCCAGCATGCGAACCAGATCCAAATAGAATCCTCGGTTCTTCAACGGACTAATCCTTAAATTTCCTGAAAACAGCAGAGGTGTTGTGTCCTCCAAAACCAAAGGTATTGCTCAGACCAACATTTACAATACGTTCCTGCGCTTTATTGGGTGTCAGGTTCAGTTTGGGATCAATTTCCGGGTCCAGTGTCTCCATGTTGATAGTTGGGGGTACTATGCTATTGAGAATTGACATGATCACTGCAATGGATTCAATGGCTCCTGCTGCACCCAGCAGGTGTCCGGTCATTGATTTGGTCGAACTGATATTGAGGTTATAGGCATGTTCCCCGAAAACACCTTTTATAGCTTTGACCTCAGCAAGGTCACCCCGAGGGGTGGCTGTTCCATGAACATTGACATAGTCAACTTCTTCAGGTGCTATTCTCGCATCCCTCAGGGCATTGGTCATTACCAGTATGGCGCCTTCTCCTTCGGGATGGGGTGCAGTCAGGTGGTATGCATCGGCCGACATTCCGCCACCGATCAGTTCAGCATAGATTCTGGCACCCCGCTTTTTGGCATGTTCCAACTCCTCAAGGATCAGTCCGGCCCCACCTTCACCTATAACAAAACCGTCACGGTTTGCATCAAATGGACGGGAGGCTGATTTGTACTCCTC
>DAOWNM010000236.1 GCA_030642565.1 Bacteroidota bacterium
AGTAAGGTGGTTCAGTGCCGATTTACTGAATACAAAGGAGGCCGAAAGGGCCAGGGATGCACCCAAGGCATATATGTACCCATTTGTCTGATGACGATTCATTTGCTATTTTCGAACTTGAAAATCCGCGCCAAATTAGTGAAAACCAATGACAAATACGAAAGCAACTAAGTCGAAGAAAAAACCGGATGCAGAGACACTTCAAAAGGATCCCGAGTACAGGAAGATCCTGGAGCTGGATTTCAGTGAGATGATCCCCTTTGTCCTCTCTAACATCCGAAAGCGCGGCGTGATCCCCCTGCTCTATATGATTATCAACGCGGCCTCCCTGCTTTTCATCATCTTCTATACCATATGGAGTGTCCATAGTGGTCAGTTAAAAGCGGGAAGGATTTTCTGGCAAATCATTACAGGTATTATGGCAGGAAGCATTCTTGTGATCCCACCGCATGAAATACTTCACGGGCTGGCCTACCGGATGCTGGGTGCTCGAAAAATACGGTTTGGGGTGGATCTTCAACAGTTTATCTTTTATGTAACTGCTGATCGATTCCCCATTTCCCGGAGAGAACTTGCTTTCCTGGCCTTAACACCTTTTATTATTATCAATATGGTAATTATAGCGGTTACAGCAGTCTGGGCCACCCATATCACTCTGTTTTCCGCTTCCCTCCTGCTCAGTCACAACATCATGTGCATTGGCGATTTTGCCATTGTCAGTTACACTTTCAGCCAAAAAGGTGAACTCTACACTTATGATGATACTGATAAGAAAAAGAGCTATTTCTTTAAACGGGAGGGGGAGGGGTAGTCGTTATAATGCAGCTTTCTCCTGCAACAATCTGGCCTTTTTCGCCTTCTTTTTGCTCACTTCAAATCCGGAATCAATCTCGAAAGCCTTCATATAGCTATCATACGCCTTTCCGAATTGTTCGGTAGCCATAAAATAATCACCTTTGGAATCAAACGGATTTGCGGTAGACGGAGCCATCTGGATATACTTATCAAAGGCCTTTTCTGCATCTTTATACTGTTCCAGCTCCATATAAGTATAACCCAGGTAGTTATAGGCAAGTGGGAAACCGGGGCACTCCCGGATAGCACGCTTAATGGAGATGATGGCAGCTTCCATATCTTTTAAAAAATGAAACTGAATGAAATACAAAATCTTATATGTATGAGGATCGGAAGGATACAAATCGACCAGGTTCTGTATATGTTCTACCGCCTTCATATCCTGTCCGTCCACAAGATATTTCAGGGCTAACCTGATCTGTTCCTCACCTGAATTATGCTGAATATCAGACTGAAAGGCTTTTTCTAATACTTTCTTGGAATCTTTACCTGACATAAAATACAACCAGAAATAGGCCATAAAAAAATCTGGGTCCTGTTCAACAGCAAGGTTCAGGTTCTCCCAGGCAAGACTCAGTTTAATTTGGTCATATGCCACCATCCCGGTCTCATAAAATTCCAGAGCCAGTTCCGAGTCGGTGGTTACAGGCATCACCGAAGCCGGTTTCTCCTCGGTGCACCCAGAAAATAAAAGAATGGAAAAAGCCAACCCCGGGGTTAAAATTCTTAACCTCATTTTCTCAAAGTTTTCCAATCTTACGTCCATTTCAAAAATAACACTTTTCCCGACGATAGTCAAATCGGGTTGATAAAGAGTAGAAAATGAACCGTTAAGAACAGTTATTGGTAAGCCAAAGGCGCATATATATAAAAAGAGGCCCTAAGGCCCCTCTTCATAAACATGCACTTATCAAACCTATCCTTTATACTCTTCAATGATGGCCTTCACATCGTCCGGTGCAACCCGTCCATAGGTCTTGTCTCCCACCTGCACCACCGGAGCAAGGCCGCAGGCTCCAACACAGCGTAAACAGCTAAGTGAAAACAGACCGTTTGCGTCGGTCTCACCTACTTCAATTTCCAGTTGCTTCTTAAATTCATTCAATACGGTCTCAGCACCCCTGACGTAACACGCTGTACCGGTACAGATCGATATAGGGTGTTTCCCCTTGGGAATCATGGTGAAGAACGAATAGAAAGTGACCACACCATATACTTTTGCCGCCGGCATCTCTATTTTTTCTGAAATAACTTCCTGAATCTCGGCCGGTAAATAGCCAAAGGTTTCCTGGCACTTATGCAGTACATTGATCAACTCACCCTCCTGGTTGCCAAATAAATCACATATGGAATGGATCTTATCAACCTGGTCCTGTCTGAGTTCTATTTTAACGCTTGACATAATTATCTATATTATAATCATTTAAACCTGGAATATTTTCTTTCGCTTATCAAAATATTGCGTATGCAATAGTTCGTGCGCCTTCTCACTCAATGGTTCACCCAGGAACTCATCGTAGAGCTTCACTATGTAAGGATTCTCATGAGATTTCCTGATGGTCTTCTCTTCATCCTCCTCGTAAATTGCTTTGGTCCTGGCCTGCAGAATGGAAGCATCTCCATGGTGAAGGGGCTGACCGCCACCACCGATACATCCACCGGGACAGGCCATCACCTCAATGGCATGGTACTTCGACTTTCCTGCTCTCACATCATCCAGCAGTTTCCTCGCATTGCCCAGTCCATGTGCAATCCCGATATTGATATCAAGTCCGTCGAAATCGACCGTTGCGGAACGGATCCCTTCCATTCCCCTGAGCTGTTCAAAATCAACCTTTTCCAGCGTTTTCCCGGTATGAAGCTCATAGGCGGTCCGGGTGGCTGCTTCAATCACGCCACCTGTAGCCCCGAAGATCACTCCTGCTCCGGAAGACTCACCCAGCGGAGCATCAAACTCATCCGCCTCCAGTTTATTGAGATCCATATTGGCCTGCTTGATCAAATGGGCAAGTTCCCGGGTGGTGATGCTGTAATCCACATCGGGATTCCCGTCTACCGAAAACTCTTCACGTTGGCACTCATATTTTTTTGCAAGGCAGGGCATAATGGAGATCACCACAAGGTCTCTCCTGTCTACCTTGATCTTATCCGCAAAATAGGTTTTTGCAATGGCACCAAACATCTGCTGGGGAGACCGGGCAGTGGAGGGTACATCTTTCAAATCGGGAAAGTTGTACTCAAAGAAGTTCACCCATCCCGGACAACACGAAGTGAGAATGGGAAGTTTCACGTTCTTATCACCCTCCAGGTGCTTTTTCAAACGTCCCAGTAACTCGGTTCCCTCCTCCATAATTGTCAGATCGGCAGCAAAATCGGTATCAAACACATAATCAAATCCCAGCTGCTTGAGGGCAGTGACCATCTGGCCGGTTACCCGTGTACCCGGTTCCATGCCAAACTCTTCGCCCAGTGCGGCCCTGACGGCCGGAGCAGTCTGAACAATCACTGTTTTAGTGGGATCATTCAGCACTGCAATCACTTTACCGGTATGATCCACTTCGGTCAGGGCACCGGTGGGACAAACGGCCACACACTGTCCGCAATAGGTACAGGGAGAGTGTTCCAGGTTCATCTCAAAGGCAGGGGCCACCACCGCATTGAATCCGCGATTCACAGCATTCAGGGCACCCACTGTCTGGAAATCATTACACATGGTCTCACACCTGCGGCACATGATACACTTGTCCAGGTCCCTGATAATAGAGGGAGAAGTATCGAGCCTATAGGTCGACATCTCTGCATACTCCTGTCCGGGAATCTCCCTGACCCCCAGCTTAACGGCCATGTCCTGAAGATCACAATTCCCCGATTTGGCACAGGACAGGCAATCTTTGGGATGGTCCGAAAGGATCAGCTCCATCACGGTTCTGCGAGCATTGATCACCCGCATGCTATTGGTTCTCACTACCATGCCTTCTGCCACATCGGTGGAACATGAAGGGGCCAGGTTTCTCCTCCCCTCAACCTCTACGGAGCATATTCTGCAACCACCCGGTTTGTTCTCAATATTCAGATCTTTCAGATCCATGTAACAGAGGATCGGTATATCAATATCCAGCTCTTTGGCGGCTTTGTAGATGGTGGTTCCCGCAGGCACCTCCACCCTGTTTCCATCTATTGTAAGTTTAACAAGACTCATCTCTATCAACGTTATTTTAAGATCACTGCATCGAATTTACATTTCTCCATACAGGCACCACACTTGATACAGGTATCAGGATTGATCAGGTGTGGTTCCTTCCGTTCGCCGGATATACATCCTACCGGACAGGCTCTTGCACAGGCTGTACAGCCAATACAATTCTCCTCTACGATAAAATACTCCAGCAGGTCGGTACATACTCCGGATGGGCACTTCTTATCCACCACATGGGAAAGATACTCCTCCGGAAAATTATCCATGGTGGAGAGTACCGGGTTGGGTGAACTCTGACCAAGACCACAGAGTGAAGTATCCTTAATCACTTCACCCAGATTGCGCAACCTGACCAGGTCGCTCTCTTCTCCCTTGCCTTCACAAATCCTTTCCAGCAATTCGAGAAGCCTCTTGTTTCCGATCCTGCAGGGTGCACATTTTCC
>DAOWNM010000264.1 GCA_030642565.1 Bacteroidota bacterium
GAGGTGGAGTTGGACAAAGACAGGGTGATCAACGACACCAAACCACTGTGGACTCTGCCGCCTTCAGAGGTGAAGGATGAGGATTATAAAGAGTTCTACCGCAAGCTCTATCCCATTGGCGATGAGCCGCTATTCAATATTCACCTGAATGTGGACTATCCCTTTACCCTTACCGGGATCCTCTATTTTCCGCGGATTAGGAACAACATTGAGATTCAGAAGAACAAGATACAGCTATATAGCAACCAGGTATTCGTTACCGACTCGGTTGAGGAAATTGTACCCGAATTCCTGACACTGCTACACGGGGTGCTCGATTCGCCCGATATTCCATTGAATGTATCCAGAAGTTTCCTGCAGAGCGACTCCAATGTAAAGAAGATCTCATCGCACATTACCAAGAAGGTAGCCGATCGGCTGGAGGAGATCTTTAAGAATGAACGTGAGCAGTTTGAGAAGAAGTGGGACGATATGAAACTCTTTATCGAGTATGGTATGTTGTCGGATGAGAAGTTCCATGACCGCGCCGAGAAGTTTGCCCTGGTGAAGAATGTGGATGGCAAGTACTTTACGTTGAAAGAGTACGAAGAGTTGATCAAAGAGAACCAGACCGACAAGAACAAGTCGCTTGTCTATCTTTATGCCACCGATAAGAATGAGCAGTTTAGTTATATCGAGGCTGCCAAAGCCAAAGGGTATGATGTGCTGCTGATGGATGGTCAGCTCGACACTCATTTCCTGAATCACATGGAGACCAAATTGAAAGATTCCAGGTTTGCCAGGGTCGATTCAGAAATTGCAGATAAGCTTATTGAAAAAGATGAGACCAGGGAGTCCAAACTGACCTCCCAGCAGGAGTCTGACCTGACCCCGCTGTTCCAGGCACACCTGCCCGGACAGGAGATGAACTATTTTGTTAGCTACGAATCGCTTTCAGAGGAGGACCAACCTGTAATGATTACCCAGAGCGAATTCATGCGCCGTATGAAAGATATGCAGGAGATGAGTGGACAGGCCTCCATGTTCGGAAACATGCCCGATACTTATAACCTTGTGGTGAATGCCAACCATCCACTGGTGGGTAAGATTGTTGAGCAGACTGAGAAGAAGCTGGGTAAGAAGCTGGAGGAGTTGCGTGTTAAGAAGGCAGGATTGTCTGAAGAACAGCAGCTGCTGGAGAAAGCCAAAGAGGGCAAGAAGGAGGAGGAGATCCCCCAGAGTGAAAAAGACCAGATGGAAGATGTCAACAAGAAGCTGAATGAGCTGGAAGATAAGCGTATCGAGATGCTGAAGAAGCACGGGAAGGGCCAGAAGCTGGTAAAGCAACTGATTGACCTGGCTCTGCTTGCCAACAACCAGTTAAAGGGAGAGGACCTGGCTGCCTTTGTGAAGCGCAGTGTGGATTTGATAAAGTAGAAATGGTTTGCCTTAGCTTTGGCGGCCAGATCCAGTAGCTTCCGATAAGTATTGAAAATCAAATAAATTCCACCGTTCCGGGTAGTCAAAACAACCCGGGGCGGGGGTTTTAAATATCCGCTGATTTCCAACTTCTGACTCTGAATTTGGTGCGGTCCTGATCCTCTTCTCCACCGTAAATCAGGGTTTTGCTTTTCACCCTACCCTTTGTAATACGGTCGAAATAGTCCAGGCCTTCTATTAATTTTGACATGATAGTGCTGGTGGATTTGATCTCGTAAATATCAAATCCCCTTACCGATTTTTCTAACAGGTCTTCTTTACGACCATTGGAATCCCTCCAGAACCAGAAGTTTCTAAACTGGTTCTTGTGATAATTTCTCTTGTAAATTTCTGAGACAACCAGGTTCTCAAAAAGCATACCCCGACGAGTATACATTCATCAGGTCACCGCTAGCCTATCACGACCTGGAAACCAATACCATATCCGGGGCAGAAGGTACAGTGGAAGTATATGATCCTGATCAAGGAGGGTTGGAGCCGATTCAAATCATGGATATGTATGATTTCAAATGTATTCCGAATGAATAGTCCCCGGATAGATTAAAAAAACAACGTTTTAACCTCCTGTTTCAGGTAGTTGATGGCTACCTGTGATGGGGGGATATTTAATTCTGCAAGGCGCTCCAGGATCAGTTTGCCCAGGGTGGGACCTGATGCATCGGGCTTTACCTCCTTAGCGGTTTCATTGACCAGATTGATTACCTGGTTCTTTGCGGCCTTTATCTTTTCCCATGCTTCTCTGCTCAGATAGGTCTGTTGAGCAATGTTGTGTTCAAATTCAGAAGTGATGTTGTTGAGGAGTTCCTGCTGGAGTTGCCTGGCACTATAATCGGTACGGCTCACACGCAGAATCATACTGTCGGGCGATATGCGTTCCAGCAGCAGGATACTGCGTTCGTAGGCTTGTAGGCGGACCGGCAGGATGTCGTCGTTGATATGCATATTAAACTCACTCTTTCTCCTTTTGTCCTCATTTCGGGACCAGGTTCTGAGCATAACCAGGACTGTAAGGAAAACGATCAGTGCGGGCACTGTATACTTAAGGATTTCAAGTATTACCTCCATGTTAATCTTTTTTTGAAACTTGATCTATGCAATAATAATGCAAATTATAACGAAAAGCTTACTTTTGAGGGTGAAATAATAATGTCCACCATTTAAAATAATTACCAATGGAACAACTTTCAGCAAGAATTAATTCCCTTTCGCCATCAGCCACCATTGCCATGAATCAAAAGGGACGTGAATTGAAGGAAAAAGGGGTCGATGTGATCAACCTTAGTGTGGGAGAACCCGATTTCATGACTCCCGAACATATCCGAGAAGCTGCCAAAAAGGCGATTGATGGTCCCTGGCACCACTATGCCCCCGTGGCCGGCTATCCAGATCTGCTGAAAGCTATTGTTGAGAAATTCAAAAAAGAGAACAATCTGGATTATAAGCCCTCCAACATCATGGTGAGTGTGGGTGCCAAGCACTCCCTGGCCAATGTAATGATGTGCCTGATTAATAAAGATGATGAGGTAATTGTTCCTGCTCCCTATTGGGTAAGTTATGTTGAACAGGTGAAGATCGCCGAGGGGGTAAATGTGGTGCTGGATACTAAAGTTGAGGATGAGTTCAAGATCTCTCCGCAACAACTGGAAGATGCCATTACCCCGAAAACCAAAGCACTGCTGCTCTGCTCTCCTTCCAATCCAACCGGAAGCGTTTATACCAGAGAGGAGCTTGCATCATTAGCTGCAGTGATAGCCAAACATCCGGGCATCTATGTGATTGCCGATGAGATATATGAACATATTAACTTTGTGGGTGGACATGAATCCATTGCCCAGTTTGAAGAGATCAAGGATCGCTGTGTGATTATCAACGGGGTCTCCAAGGGATATGCAATGACAGGATGGAGGATCGGCTATATGGCAGGACCCGACTGGCTGGTAAAAGCTTGCGGAAAGCTGCAGGGACAGATGACATCGGGGGCATGCTCAATTGCCATGCGTGCTTCTCTTGAGGCACTTACAGGCGATCAATCCTGTGTGACTGAGATGCGTGATGCCTTCCTGCGGCGCCGCGAACTGATCCTGGGGCATGTGAACAGCATTGAGGGTGTGAAATGTGCCACTCCCGGAGGCGCATTTTATGTATTCCCTGACCTGAGTACATACATTGGAAAATCGGTCGATGGCAGGAAAATAGAGACCGATATGGACCTCTGTATTTATCTTCTTGAGGTGGGCCATATTGCGACGGTGCCAGGATCCGCTTTTGGTGCCGATGGGTGTGTTCGGATCAGCTATGCCAACTCTGATGAGAACCTCGAGAAAGCCATGCAGCGACTGAAGAAAGCGCTGGCAGCGCTTTCATAGATAATAAGTAGCGGAGTAGCAATTATTACTAAAGACTAATTGGCTTTAATAATTTTTTCTTTCACTGCATTGCCATCTTCAAATCCAACCTCTATAAAATAAA
>DAOWNM010000228.1 GCA_030642565.1 Bacteroidota bacterium
AGGGAGCTGAAAATATACCATGCCGAAAGGGTTGCACCATCATCATTGCCATCAAGCCCCTTATAGGTTGTCTCATATTTGTTATCCAGAATCCAGCGCACCCACTTATGGGTAAGGTCGGGCCTTCCTGCCTCATTGAACAGGTATGCTGCATGAATGTCGGGTTCATTTCCATGCCAGTAATAGGGCCCGGGATTCCATGCTCCCATTGCAGGATCTGACTTTGCAAAAAAATCGTTCAGCTCACTCACAAAAAGCTCAGGGCTGGCAAACAGGGAGATCAAACCCTGTGCATCAAAGGGAACTGCCCATCGCCACTGGAGTGCACTGCCCTCCACATAATCATTTGTATATTTCTCTTTCAGATCCAGGTAGGTCAAAAGCAAAGGTCTGAAATTCTCCACAAAAACGCCATTGGCATAGCGGGGGTGAAAATACTGAGTCTTTGGATTCCAGGTATTGTGATAGTATTGTGAATGTTCCGCAAACAGTGCCGCATCCTCTTTTTTGCCCAGAGCCTCTGCCAGTTGTCCGATAGAATAATCAGCCCAGGCATACTCAAGGGTTTTCGAAACAGCCTCATCCATCATATCTGCAGCACAATACCCATATTTCAGGTAGGATTCAATTCCTCGTCGTCCCGAGAACTCTGATCCCCGTGGTGTAGATCCCAAAGCAGTGGTGCGCATTGACTGATAGGCATACTCAACATCAAAATCGCGTATCCCTTTCAACCAGGCTTCAGTGATGATGATGTCTGCCGGGGTTCCCAGCATGGATCCGGTATATCCATTCCCTGAGGGCCACCGGGGCAGCCAGCCTCCCTCTTTTGCCATCCTGACAAGAGAAACCATCATATCACGCTGATCGGCAGGTGCAATAATATTGTACAACGGATGCAGTGTCCGGAAAGTATCCCAGAGGGAGAGGTCTGTAAAATATCGAAAACCATCAGCTTGATGCACCTGCCTGTCAAATCCAAAATACTCCCCGTTTACATCGTTGAAAACAGTTGGCATCTGGAAGGATCGGTAGAGTGCTGTATAAAAAATGGTACGCTGCGCATCGGTAGCCCCATCAATCGTGATAAGCGATAACTTCTCTTCCCACGCCTCCTGCGCCAGGGCAAGTAGTTCATCAAACTGTTTTCTGCCCGCCTCTGCTTCCAGGTTGGCCCTGGCATTTTGTATACTGACATAGGATATGGCCAGTTTTAATCCAACCACAGGTTCAGTATCACTATCTGAAAATCCCAGATCTACACCTATATCCTCACCTTCAGCGGTTATCTGATCCTGAGAAAAACGCTCCCCATTCCAGGTTCCATAACTCTTAAACTCCCGGTCAAAACGTGCCACAAAGTAAACTTTGATTCCTCCGAATCGACGTGCGAACGTACCAAATGTACGCACGCGGCCTTCCACCTCCAGCTGATCAGGCAGGATGGTTACTGTGGCTTCCGTGCTCTCTGCATCCCCCAGTGCATTACTGACATCAATATACAGATGTGGTTCCGATCCCCCGGGAAAGGTATATCGGTGAATCCCTACCCGTTTGGTGGCAGTGAGCTCCGTAAAGATATCCTCGGATGGTAACCACAATGCATAGTACCCCGGGAAAGCGACTTCATCGTGATGAGAAAAACGGTAGCTGCGTCTCCTTACATTGCCTCTGTTTGACAGAGGCTGGGTGGCGGGAACAACCAGAAAATGTCCCCCGTCGGTGGCGCCTGTGCCACTCAGCCTGGTATGGCTGAATCCGGTTACTCTGTTGTCACCGTAAAAATAACCAGAGGTGTTTCTGGCCTCCCGGTTGGTGATAAAAGAGATCGTTTCGGGACTCAGCCGTACCATCCCAAAAGGGAGTGCTGCACCCGGAAAATTATGTCCGCAAACCCAGGGATAACCTCCGGTACCTATAAACGGATTCACATCTTTTACCAGTGGCAAAACGGATCGGGCAGCATTTGACATCAGTTGGGGTTCGGCATTGACTATATGCCTGTACCTGATCCAGAGCGCACCTGCAAACAACAGCCCGGCCAGGATCACCAGGCCGAAACATGCCAGCAGGATCTTAATGAATCGCTTCATATCTTATAATGCTACATATTCAATGATCATCTTAACCAGATATATATCAGGATCGTAATGATCGATAAAATCAACAGATGGAGCCTCCAATCTGACAGACCTGAAAATGGCGCAACTCTTTTTGAATAATTGATGGTTGTTCTCTCCAGCTTAACAGGATCAGTTTTTGCTGTAAATGCCGAAACTGCAAATAGAATGCCTGTGATCAATATGGTAGCCCATAAACCCCGGTATCCAAAGTTCAGTGTGAGTTTATAATGAAGAAATGGGAATACCCTCTCCCCCGCTTCTGCACCTATAAACTGATCGATCACAAAGATAGTGGCAAAAATCAGACCCACTATCACTGAAACAACTGCTGCTTTCAGGGTCACCTTTTTACTGACGATGCCAAAAAAGATGGCTGGAAATACAGGTAAAATGAGATAGGCTGTAATGGTCTGAAGGTATTTGTACAATCCCTCTTCATTTTTGTAAACCAGATAGGCGGCACCAATTCCGAACAGGGTAACAATAAGTATGACAGCCCTACCAACCAATACCTGTCGATTCTCTTTCATATCCGGTTTCACCTTCACCACAAAGTCCCTCACCACCAATGTGGAAACAGAGTTCAATACAGCAATAAGGGAGGTAATGAGTGCAGCCAGCAAGGAGGCCAGTACCAATCCGCGCAACCCTGACGGCAAAAGATTATTGAGCAGAACGACAAAAGTCTGCTTTGTCTCCTCCCCTTCCAGACCCGGATAGAGGGCATAAGCTATGACACCAGGCAAAGCAAAGATAAAGACCGGCAGGAGTTTAAGCAACACTGCAAACATCGCTCCCCATCTCGCCTGTTTAAGATTTGGAGCAGCAAGAACCCGTTGCACATTGACCTGATCAATGCCCCAGTAAAAGATTCCTGCATAGAAGGCTGTGGCCAGAATTCCCCAGAAGGGATAGACAGGATCATCATAGGGCGCGGCAATATGCATGGCTTCAGGAACTTTCTCTATTAACCCACTCCAGCCACCTACTTTATCAAGCCCGATAAAAAGCATAATTGTCGTCCCAACAATCATGATGGTTGCCTGGATCGTATCGGTATAGGCCACTGCCGTAAACCCCCCGATGATGGTAAACAGCGCAACAATGAATCCGGTAAAAATTATGGTTGTCATAATGTTCCATCCCATCAGACCATTCAACACCAGTGCTCCGGCAAACAGCGTGAAGGCCAGTTTAGTCATCACGCTGATAATTATCATCAGGCCTGAAAAAAATGTCCGTGCCTGCTTATTGTACCGTAGTTCGAGAAATTCAGGGATGGTGAATATCTTATTTTTCAGGTAATAGGGAAATAGAATCGCACATGCAAAACCGAGGGTAATTCCGGTAGTAAGCTCCACTGAACCTGCAGAAAGACCATACCTGTACGCATCACCGGAGAGTCCCACCAGATGTTCGGCGCCAATATTTGTAGCAAAAAGTGATGCCCCTATTACCGGCCACAAGATTTTCCGGCCACCCAGAAAGAAATTCGAGCTGTTCTGGCCGGCCTTTGCCCGGTATGCCATATACAAGCCTGTCGCCAGGCTGCCAAAAAGCACGATAAGACCTACTATCCAATCTAATCCGCTAAGTGAAATATTCAATTTCCTGCAACTTTTATGAATTCATATCCTGCAACTTTTCCAGACGGTTCACACTTTGAACCATGGCCCTTACCGTATGATAATTTATTTTCCAGGAGTGCCCCATATGGCTCCAGATGGGTGCGCCTTCTCTTGTCAACAGGGGATACCACTCACCCATATCCCGGTTTATGACCTTAGTGAAGACAAAATTGTGGACATTTTTATAGGCAATCCAGTATTTCTCATTTCCGAAGAGCAGGCAGGCATCCAGCAGCCCAATCATCACCTCAGCCTGCTGCCAGAACTCCTTCTCCCTGTCATACACACCGCCGGAGTGCGGTCCCTCCACAAATACACCACCAAATTCATTATCAATTCCATGATCGATTGTATGATCAAATATTGCAGCAAAGAGGTGAAGATAGTTATTTTGATCTATACCCAGGATTTCAAGGGCATGGTGAAGGAGCCATGCAAATTCGGCATTGTGACCATAGCATGTATTGTTGGTTGGATTGTCCTTTTCTCTCATTCCCGTATACCGGTCCCAGCCCCATACGATATCAAATTTAATCTGTGGTGCAACCTGCCAGTCCGCTGTAAATTGGGGAATGCCGGTCTTGTAATCCGGATGGATCATCCTCTGAAGCAGGATCTCAATATCCTCAAGTAATTTCCTTCGGTGTATCTCCTTTTGACTGCATTCATAAAGTGTGGTAAATGCCTCCATCAGATGCATGTGTACATCCAGTGTTTTACGGTCTCCACCTTTGCTGCCCGGTCCCGCAAGTGACCAGTCCCTGTCAAATATCTCGAAATATCCTCCAAACCGGGTATCGGTACAATATTTCTGTACCAGGTCAAAAGTTTTTTCAGCATATTCAATTCCTCTGGGATCACCCGTTGCCAGTGTATATTCACCCAGACAATAAATGGCAAAACTATGACCATAAAGGATCTTTTGATCCATCTTCACATTCCCGGCACGGTCCATCATCCAGAAAAAGCCTCCATCTCTCTTGTCCCACAT
>DAOWNM010000254.1 GCA_030642565.1 Bacteroidota bacterium
TCCGGAAATTGCACTGGTGGAAACCTGGTTTTATGATATGGATGCAGGGTGGACCCGCTTCCTGTTCGACAGCTACCACCTTCCCTATAGTGTGTTGCCCCCCGGACAGTTTTCGGAGACCGAACTGACAGAAACATTTGATGTGATCATCTTCCCCGATAATGATAAGGAGATCCTGATGACCGGCAAACGGAAATCGGGGGGATCCTATTACATGGGGAGCTACCATCCCGATTATGTAAAAGGAATCGGCAAGGAGGGCTTTGAGCAGCTGATGACCTTCAGCAATGAAGGGGGTATTGTGATCGCGTGGGGAAGGTCGGTTCGTTTGTTTGAAGGGATGCTGAAGATTAAACAGAAAGATTCCGAGGAGGAGTTCAGTCTGCCGTTCCGTGATATCTCACCCGACCTCTCCAAAGGAGGGTTGTATGTTCCAGGCAGCCTTTTAAAGGTCAAACTGATTGCAGATCATCCGCTTACCATGGGAATGCCCGAAAGTACCGGGGTCTTCTCAAGGGGCCGGCCGGTGTTCACTACTTCGGTACCAAAATTTGATATGGATCGCCGTGTGATCGGGACCTATCCGGAAAAAGATCTGTTGCTATCGGGATATGCAGCCGGAGAGGAAAAGATGGGTAACAAAGCGGCCATGATCTGGATGGAAAAGGGGAAGGGGCAGTATGTGATGTTTGGATTCGGGCCACAGTTCAGGGCCTCCACCCAGGCATCCTATAAGCTGTTGTTCAATGCTATTTTGCTTGAGGGGACCGATTGATCTCCCTGGCCTCTTCGCGACTTGAGGTGATATCCCAGGAGCAATCGGTATCATATGCCGTATCCTCCTTCTCGGCACGGAACAGCTCTTCCAGCTCCAGCTCGAATTTTTTGGTCTCAGAGAGGTATTTTTTCTCGTCCTCCTTGTGATGCCGGTGCAGTTCGTATAGCACCTTGCGGTTGTGGTTGCGAAAGGTCTGTGCCAGCCGGTGGGCACGGTACCGGTTATAGCCCAGGTGGGTAAGGGCTTCAATGCCCAGGTTGAGAGAGGACTCAAAGGTATCTCTTTTGAATCCATCCACTTTCCGGTCCAGCAGCTCATAGGAGTGTTCCTGGTTGATCGAGCGGACCAGGATTTTCAGGTGGGGGTAGTTGCGCTGAGCCAGGTCGACTATCTTTAGTGATTTCTGGACATCATCCACCGCCACGATCAGCACTTTTGCCTTACCGGCCCCCGCCGACTCAAGCAGGTCGGCACGGGTGGCATCTCCGTAATAGACCTTGAATCCAAATTTTCGGAGTACATCGATATTATCGGGATTGTCATCCAGAATAGTGGCCCGCATTCCATTGGCAATCAGGAACCGCCCTATCACCACGCCAAATCTTCCAAATCCTGCAATAATCAGGGGGGTCTCCTCTTCCTCGATCTGGTCGTGCTCCAGAGTGTTCTCTGTTTTAAATACCAGCGGCATGAAAATTTTGTCATTCAACAGCAGCAGCAGCGGTGTGACCGCCATGGAGAGTGCCACCACCAGGAAGAGGATGGCAGATATGTCATGAGCAACCACCCCGTTTTCAACACTGAAGGAGACCAGGACAAAGGCAAACTCTCCCCCCTGTGCAAGGGATAGGGCAAAGAGGGTATTCTGTCCACCCCTGAGCTTAAAGAACCGGCCCAGGATAAACAGGATCAGGAACTTGATACCTATCAGGGCAGCCAGCAGAGAGATAATCAGACCCGGGGTGGATCCAAGCAGGCTGAAGTCGATACTGGCACCCACGGAGATAAAGAAGAGGCCAAGTAGCAACCCCTTAAATGGCTCAATGTCGGCCTCCAGTTCATGGCGGTACTCATTGTTTGCCAGTACCACACCGGAGAGGAAGGCTCCCAGTGCAGGAGAGAGTCCTACCAGCTCCATCAGCATGGCAGTGGAGATCACCATCAGCAGTGCCGCAGCAGTAAATATCTCCCTCAACCCGGTACGGGCAATGATCCTGAAGAAGTATTTAACCAGGTAGAGGCCCCCCACCACGATAGCGGTAATCACGGTCAGCATCAGTGCCACCTGAACCCATCCGGTAATCTCTATTCCGGCGATATACTGTACATCCTGTGAGATGCCATTGCCGTGCGATATGGCACTCCCTGCCAACAGTGGGATCAGTGCCAGGATCGGTACAACTGCTATATCCTGCAGCAACAACACCGAGAAGGAGGCCCTTCCTGAGGCCTGTTTCATCAATCCTTTTTCGGCAAGTGTTTGCAATACAATGGCTGTGGAGGAGAGCCCCAGTGTGAGACCGATGGCGATGGCAGCCCCTGTGGATTGTCCCAGGGCAAGAGTCACCCCGCCTATGACCAGCGCAGTGATCAGCAGTTGCAGTCCGCCCAGTCCGAAAATGGACCTGCGCATTCCCCACAGGAGATCTGGTTTCAGCTCCAGTCCAATCAGGAAGAGCATCATCACCACACCGAATTCGGCAAAATGCATCACATCTTCCCCCTCGCTCCCAATAAAATCCAATACAAAGGGGCCGATGATTATACCGGCCAGCAGGTATCCCAGTACCGACCCGAAACCGAGTCGTTTGGCCACCGGGACGGAGATGACGGCTGCCAGGAGGTAGACCAGTGCGTTCTGGAAAAAATCCTGTTCATGCATGGGCTAGAGTATTATATCATTGATGTATTCACCTTTCAACAACGCTTCCGGTTCCATGGTCCCTTCCACGAGGGTGCAGATCACACGTCCATAGTTTTCCCCTGCTTTTTCAATCTGATCCTCCTTCAGCAGGTGCGTTCCATGGGTGACGAAAGGGGGCAGGTAGTTCATCCTGCACAAACCCACCGTCTGCTCAACAGGGGCCAGCAGTTGCCGTATGGAAAACTTTACCCCTTCTTCTGCCGAATAGGCCTCTCTTCTTCCTCCTGTGGAGATGGCCGACATCACTGTTTTTCCCTCCAGCGCTCTTCCCTCACTGCCGTAAGCAAAGCCGTGTTCCAGAACCAGGTCGAGCCACTCCTTCATCAGGGAGGGGGAGCTGTACCAGTAGAAAGGGTGTTGCCAGACAATGATATCGTGTTGCTGCAAAACCTCCTGCTCCTCTTTGATGTCAATGTGATAATCGGGGTAGAGATCATACATATTCCGGCAGGTTACCCCCCCGATCCCCTCGATGGCATTCAGTAGCACACTGTTCACCCGCGATTTGTGAAACACCGGATGAAACAGCAGGATGACTATTTTTTTCTTTGGAACCATTGAATCGATCACTTGTTATCTACTAATAACAATTAACTCCTATTTTTGTCAAAATAAAAATAACCAATGATTATGAATAGTTCATTACGATTTACCGGAAAGGCGATCGCCATGCTCATTTTATCCACATTGATAACTGTTTCTGCAACCGCCCAGAAGCAGGCATACCGTCTCTTCAGGGAGAATGGAAAAAAAGTGAAATATGAGAAGATGGCAGAGGCGGCATCAGAAGCTGATATTGTTCTGTTCGGAGAGTACCATAACAACCCCATCTCTCACTGGCTCCAGTTGGAGCTCACCACCGATCTCTTTGAGGCAAGGGGAGAGGAGTTGCTCATGGGAGCCGAGATGTTTGAAGCCGACAACCAGTTGATCCTGGATGAGTACCTCGAGGGTATGATCACTGAGAAGAAATTTGAAGAGGAGGCCCGGTTGTGGAAAAACTATGTCACCGATTATAAACCACTGGTATTGATTGCAAAGGAGAACGAACTGACTTTTGTGGCGACCAATGTTCCCAGGCGGTATGCCAATATGGTATTTAAAAGGGGGGTGGTCTCCCTGGACAGTCTTACCGATGAGGCAAAATCCTATATCGCCCCGCTTCCCCTGGAGTACGACACCTCACTTAACTGCTACAAACGGTTGATGGATGCCGGAAGCGGTCCCATATCCAAAACTCCCATGGCCGAGGCAATAAAACCAGTGAGCGATACCATAGCTCCCATGGGAGGGCATGGGAACACCAACATGGCCGATGCGCAGGCCATCAAGGATGCTACCATGACCCACTTTATTATGGAGCACTGGCAACCGGGAAAACTTTTTATCCACTATAACGGCGCTTACCACTCCGACGAATTTGAGAGCATGAACTGGTTCCTGAAGCGGGCCAACCCGGA
>DAOWNM010000195.1 GCA_030642565.1 Bacteroidota bacterium
ATGAAAAAACCTAAATTAAGTTTTTGGCAAATATGGAACATGAGTTTCGGATTCCTTGGGATCCAGTTCGGATTTGCCCTGCAAAATGGAAATGTTAGCCGGATCTTTCAGACCCTGGGAGCGGAAATTGACCAAATCCCTATCCTGTGGATTGCGGCGCCGGTAACGGGTTTAATCATTCAGCCCATTATCGGGTATATGAGTGATAAGACTTGGGGGAGGCTGGGGCGCAGGCGTCCCTTTTTCCTTGTGGGGGCCATTCTCGCTTCCATTGCCCTGATCCTGATGCCCAATTCACCGGGACTCTGGATCGCGGTAGGAATGCTCTGGATCATGGATGCCTCCATCAACATTACCATGGAACCCTTCCGGGCTTTTGTGGGAGATATGCTGCCAAATGAGCAGCGAACCAAGGGCTTTACCATGCAGAGTTTTTTTATCGGTATCGGTGCTTTTGTCGCCTCCTGGCTTCCGTATATGCTTTCAGAATGGTTCAATATATCCAATACTGCTCCTGAGGGTCAGATTCCTCAGACAGTACGACTCTCCTTCTACCTGGGAGGCGCGGTATTCTTTCTGGCGGTGTTGTGGACCGTGTTTCGGACCAAGGAGTATTCGCCTGAGGAACTTAAAAGTTTTGCAGAAGAGTCAGAGGTGGATGAAAAGAGATATGATGAATCGCCCGAACCGCTTCAGAAATACCTGCGCAGAGGGATCATATGGACGCTGGTGGGCATTCTGTTTGCCCTGCCGGTATACTATTTAAAACTGGAGAAGGAGTTGTACATTTTATCAGGAGGTTTGGCGCTTTTCGGTATCCTTCAGCTGGTGACCGCAAGCCTGGTGAGCAGACAAAATTTTAAAAACGGTCTGGTAAGCATTATTACCGATCTCTACCGCATGCCCACGACCATGAAACAGCTGGCCATTGTCCAGTTCTTTTCATGGTTCGCACTTTTTAGTATGTGGATATACACCACACCGGCGGTTACCATGCATATGTATCATACTGCCGATACCACCACGGAGGCTTATAACGAAGGGGCCAACCTGGTGAGCGGGATGTTTGGCTGGTACAACCTCTTTGCTGCTGCATTTGGCCTGGTGCTGCTGCCTTTTTTAGCCAAACTGACTAACCGAAAGATAACCCACGCTATAGCACTTGTTGTGGGTGGGCTGGGGCTTGCCTCCTTTATGATCCTGAACAATCCGCAACATATGATTTTTTCCATGATTGGGATCGGTCTGGCATGGGCCAGTATACTGGCCATGCCCTATGCCATCCTCACCGGGTCGTTGCCGTCGCATAAAATGGGGGTCTATATGGGCATCTTCAACTTCTTTATTGTGATTCCACAGATCCTGGCCGCAACCATCCTGGGGTTTATGGTTAAAACATTGTTTGGTGGTAACAGTATGTATGCACTGTTAACCGGAGGGATCTCCATGCTGGTGGCCGCGGTGCTGATTATGTTTGTAAAGGATGTGCATGACAAATAGATAATCAGAGAGCCATGAGAGGATATTACAAAGCAGATCCATGGAGCATTGTCGAGGAGGGATTTGATCCTTCCATGCATATGGCTTCAGAGAGCATCTTCAGCCTGGGCAATGGCCGGATGGGTCATCGTGCCAATTTTGAAGAACACTATTCGGGCGAAACACTTCAGGGAACCTATCTGGCCGGGGTTTACTATCCCGATAAAACCAAGGTGGGATGGTGGAAAAACGGCTACCCTGACTATTTTGCCAAGGTGCTCAACGCACCCAACTGGATCGGGATCGATATAGAGATTAATGGCGAGCAGCTGGATCTTCATCAGAATGAGCCATTGGAGTTCAGGCGTGAACTGAATATGCAGCAGGGGTACCTGGAACGCTCCTTTGCACTCTATATCGGAGAAGGGAGGCTGGAGATCTCCTCCCGCAGGTTCCTTAGTATGAAGCGTGACGAGATCGGGGCGATCCGCTATGCCCTCCGGTCGGTCGATTTCTCAGGTGAAGTCTCATTCACCCCGTTTATTGATGGCAATGTGGTCAATCAGGATTCCAACTACGATGAGAAATTCTGGGAGATGGAAGAGACCGGTGCAGGTAAAGGAACCGGCTATCTGGTGGCACGTACCCGTAAAAACGGCTTTGTCTCCTGTATGACCATGGGGTACAACTTGTGGCGGAACGGTTCGGCTATTGAGGTGGAACCGGAGACGGAGAAGCGGGATGATTATGTATCGAACCGGGTCACAGCAAAATTGGGTATCGGCGAGGAGTTGATCCTCTATAAATATGTTTCGGTGCTTACCTCCATGAACCATGCACCCGAAGAGATGGTACCGGCTGGCAGGAAGATGCTTGCAGAGGCAATGGAGACCGGGTTTGATCTCCTTTTTGCTGAGCATACCGGGATATGGGAAGAGAAGTGGGCTCATTCGGATATTATTATTGATGGTGATACGGCGGCCCAGCAGGGAATCCGTTTTAATATTTTCCAGCTCAACCAGACCTATACCGGGAAGGATGAGCGGCTCAATATTGGTCCTAAAGGTTTTACCGGGGAGAAGTACGGGGGAAGTACCTACTGGGATACAGAAGCCTATATGATCCCCTTCTACCTGAGTACCGCCAGAGAAGAGGTAGCGCGAAATCTTTTAATTTACAGGTATAAGCATCTGGGGAAAGCCATTGAAAATGCAGAGAAACTTGGGTTTACCGGTGGAGCGGCCCTCTACCCCATGGTGACCATGAATGGTGAGGAGTGCCATAACGAGTGGGAGATCACCTTCGAAGAGATACACCGGAACGGGGCCATTGCCTATGCCATCTATAATTACACCAGGTATACCGGCGACAGGCAATACCTGGCCGGGTATGGACTGGAAGTGCTGATTGCCATCTCACGGTTCTGGCGGCAGCGGGTCAACTGGTCTGATGAAAAGGGGAAATATGTGATGCTGGGGGTGACCGGACCCAATGAGTACGAGAACAATGTGAACAACAACTGGTACACCAACAAAATGGCCGCCTGGACCATCTCCTATACCATGGAGTCGCTGGATCGGTTGGCAAAAGAGGATCCAGGGGCTTTCAAGCACATGATTGGTAAGACCTCTTTTGATTTGAAAGAGGAGATTGCAGCATGGAGGGAGATTGTTGAGAAGCTCCATTTCCCATACGAAGAGAATAAGCGCGTCTTCCTGCAGCAGGATGGTTTTATGGATAAGGAGCAGATAATGGCGGCGGATCTGGATCCGGCTCAAAGACCCATCAACCAACACTGGTCGTGGGACCGCATTTTGCGTTCATGCTTTATCAAGCAGGCCGATGTGCTCCAGGGAATCTTCGTTTTTGAGGATGAGTTTGATCTGGAAACCATTGAGCGGCATTTCGATTTTTATGAACCCCGCACGGTGCATGAATCCTCCCTCTCGCCTTGTGTCCACTCTATTCTGGCTGCCCGCATCGGGCGGTCCGACAAAGCGTATGAGATGTACCTGCGCACATCGCGTCTCGACCTGGACGACTACAACCATGAGGTGGATGAGGGGCTCCATATTACCAGTATGGGAGGTACCTGGATGTCGGTGATCTACGGTTTTGGCGGAATGACGGTCCGGGAGGGTCTGCTCAGCTTTGAACCCCACCTGCCGGCCAACTGGAAGGCGCTCTCCTTTAAAATTCTCTACCGTGGCCGTACCCTGCTGGTGAATATTGATAAGGAGAGGGTGACTATTGAAAACCTTGCGGGTGAAGGTGTGGACCTCTTCCTGGCGGGATCTCAGGTGCACCTGGAGAAATCGGGATCGGTGGTTGCAAAACTATGAAAACCAATGAGGGTTCTACAGGTCAAAACCGAGGTTCATAAGGTTTGTTCGCTCATGGATATGGATGGCCTGGAATCCCAGTTGCTGCGCTGCCTTAATGTTATGGATATTGTCGTCAAGGAAAAGGGTCTCTTCCGGTTTAATGGCAGCATCATTGATCACATACTTCCACGCTTCGTGGTCGGGTTTGTGCCAGCCAATCTCATGGGAGTAATATATCTTTTTAAATACCCGGTATACTGATTCTCCTGTCATATCGAGATACATCTTTTCAAACACCTTCACATGCAGACCCGAAGTATTGCTGAGCATATAAAGATTGTAACGTTTTGAGAGCACCTTTAGCAGCACTGCTCTCTCCTCCGGAATGCGCACCAACATAGCGTTCCATGCTTCATCAAAAGCGTTATCGGTCATTTCGACGTCAGCGGTTTTCCTGATCTGGTTCCGGAACTCTTCAGTATCCAGCTTCCCCGTTTCATATTTAAAATAAAGGTCAGTGGTCATGGAGTAGGGAAATTGCATCAACTCGGCCGGGAATCCAAGTTCATAAAACCGTTTCAGAGTCGCCTGAACATTGATATCAAGAATTACTCCGCCCAGGTCGAACAGGATGTTTCTAATTTTCGGTGGTTGTGCCATCCATTTTGTATATTCGTAATGAGCCAAAGATAGAAGAAAAACAGAATAGCCATGCGTATCCACGGAACTCATTACCGAACCATATGGATAGAAGAGGATCCCGGGGTTGTAAATGTGATTGACCAGCGGTTTCTTCCATTTGAATTTCGCATCCTTGAATTGAAAAGTGCAAAAGATGCTTATGATGCCATTGCCGGCATGGCTGTGCGAGGTGCACCGCTGATCGGGGTAACAGCAGCTTTCGGGCTCTACCTGGCTGCATTTCGAAGTGATTCAAAAAACTGGTGTGAAGAGGTGCAAGAGGCAGCTGAAAAACTTGTTTCAGCCAGGCCCACGGCGGTAAACTTGAAGTATGCGGTTGATCTGATGATGGAAAAAGTAACATGTGCCGGTTCGCGGGAGTCTATAATTAAGGAGCTTTTCCACCTCTCTATTTGCTTTACCGAAGATGAGGTGATTCGCAGCAAAAAGATTGGGGAGCATGGCCTGTCTCTGATCAGGGAGATTTACGAAAAAACCTCCTGTCCGGTCAATATTCTGACCCATTGCAATGCCGGATGGCTGGCCTGTGTCGATTATGGTACCGCCACGGCACCAATCTACCTGGCCCACGAACAAGGAATACCGGTGCATGTATGGGTGGATGAGACCCGGCCCCGAAACCAGGGTGCCCGGTTGACCGCTTATGAACTGGGTGAACATGGCGTTCCCCATACGGTGATCGTGGACAGTGCGGGGGGATACCTGATGCAGCAGGGGGAGGTTGACCTGGTGATTGTGGGAAGCGACCGGACCACCCGGACCGGTGATGTGGTCAATAAGATAGGCACCTACCTGAAAGCACTTGCTGCAAAAGATAATGGGATCCCCTTCTATGTGGCACTGCCCTCCTCCTCCATCGATTTTAACCTGGTAGATGGCATGCAGATCGAGATTGAAAACAGGGATCAGGAGGAGGTGA
>DAOWNM010000149.1 GCA_030642565.1 Bacteroidota bacterium
CACAGATCAATGAATTGGGTCCTCAGGCCTATCGCCAGTCCGGTATAAGAATCGGTAAATGGGAAATTGCCATGGGAAGTATCCCCGGTACCATGAGCAATGATTATGCTGTATTCCGCTATGCAGATGTACTGTTGATGAAAGCAGAAGCACTCTTCCGCAAGGGCCTTGATGCAGATGCACTTGTACTGGTCAACCAGATCAGAGACAGGGCCGGTGTGGCAGATCTGGCCACCCTGAATGGTCCGCTGAGTTTTGATCCGGAAGGCGATGTTGTTCCCGGTGGAGAACTGTTCAATGAAATTGGACGCGAGATGTTCGCGGAAAACCACAGGCGGCAGGATCTGATCCGCTGGGGCTACTGGACGGATCTTGAAAAGTGGGTGCTTCCGTTCTATAACCCTCAGGATAAAATGGAGACAGGCGAACATACCACCCTCTTCCCGATTCACAGGGATAAACTGGATGCCAATCCAAATTTGACACAGAATCCGGGTTATTAGCAGTAATAATTGAATACATTTTTTACAGAAGAGGCTGTCTCAAAAGGGTCAGCCTCTTCTTTTTCAGCTAAGTCAAGAGTTATAATGGCATTTCTGCGCATCAGGGGCTGCTCATTTGGAGCAATACTAATGATCTCCTTTCTGGTAACTTCATGCAACAAAGGAGCATCAGAAGCTGATCATTCTCCCTTGTTCTCACTTTTAGACAAAGAAATAACCCACGTTTCATTTGTTAACCAAGTTGAATATACTGAAGAGTACAATACTTATACTTACAGAAATTTCTACAATGGAGCAGGTGTCGGACTTGGAGATTTTAACAATGATGGTCTGCCCGATATCTATTTTTGCGGCAACATTGTAGATAATAAGCTTTATATCAACAAGGGCAATTTTGTCTTTGAAGATATCACGGAACAGGCAGGGGTAGCGTGTAAGGGGGTCTGGTCGACCGGGGTGAGTATTGCCGATGTGAACGGCGATGGCTGGCCCGACATCTATGTTTGTAAATCGGGCATTCCGGATACTCCCAACCGGAACAACGCACTCTTTATAAATAATGGCGATCTCACCTTTACAGAGCAGGCGGAGGCCTATGGCATTGCAGACCTGGGGCTCTCTACCCACGCCTCCTTTTTTGATTATGACCAGGATGGCGATCTGGATTGCTACCTGCTGAACAACTCCTTCCAATCGGTCACCGATTTTGATATGGTGGAGGGAGAGCGGCTGGTTCGCGATACCCTGGGTGCAAATAAGCTATACAGGAACGACGGGGATATCTTTATAGATGTTAGTGATGAAGCGGGTATCTATGGCAGCAAGATCGGGTTTGGCCTGGGTGCCAGTGTGGCCGATTTGAACCGTGATGGCTGGATGGACCTCTATGTCTCCAATGACTTTTTTGAACGCGATTATCTCTATATCAACAACCGGGATGGCACTTTTTCGGAACTGCTTGATGATCAACTGGGGGAGACCAGCCTGGGCGCCATGGGGGCCGATATTGCCGATATCAACAACGATGCCTTTCCCGATATTTTTGTCACCGAAATGACAGCCCAGGGAGATGCCCGCCTGAAGACCAAGGTGCTGTTTGAGGCGTGGGAGAGTTACAATAACAAGGTGGAGAAGGGCTACCATCACCAGTTTGCCCGAAACGTATTGCAGCTGAACAACCGGAATGGCTCTTTCAGCGAAATTGGCAGGTACAGCGGTGTCGATGCCACCGACTGGAGCTGGGGAGCACTGATCATGGACCTGAATAATGACGGGTGGCGGGACCTTTTTGTGGCCAATGGAATCTACAAGGACCTGCTGGACCGGGACTACCTGAATCTCTATTCCAATCCGGCCCTGATGCGCTCCATGATCAAAAGTGAGGAGCAGGCCATTCTCAGCCTCATCGACCGGATTCCTTCGGAGCGGGTTCCCAATTATGCTTTCCGGAACAATGGCGACCTCACCTTTACCAACCTTTCGGAAACGTGGGGACTTGCCACACCGTCGCACTCCAACGGGGCCGCCTATGGCGACCTGGATAACGACGGGGACCTCGACCTGGTGGTCAACAATGTAAACATGCCCTCTTTTCTCTACCGGAACAACACCAGGGAGCAGGCGCATTCCAATTTTCTATCGATCGCCTTCACAGGTAATAGTGCCAACAGCGATGCCATCGGTGCCACAGCAATACTCTACTACCAGGGAAAAATGAACTATCAGGAGCTGGTTCCCATGCGGGGGTTTAAATCGTCTGTGGATCCACGGCTCCACTTTGGCCTGGGAGATGTTACGATGATCGATTCGATCAGAGTGACCTGGCCCGACGGACACTGTTCCCTGCTGTATAAGGTGCAGGCCAACCAGTTCCTCACCCTTCAGCAGTCATCTGCTGGTACCTGTCCGGAGAATCCGGCACCAATAGATACCCGGGTATTCAAAAAAAGCGATCCCCCGCAGGGTCTCCACTTTTCACATGTGGAGAATGATTATGTGGATTTCCGAAGGGAGTCGCTGCTCTTTCATATGCACTCCAATGAAGGTCCCCGTATGGCAGTGGGGGATGTGAATAACGACGGACTGGACGACCTCTATATTTGTGGGGCAAAAGGCACAGCAGGGGCGCTTTATCTCCAGGAGACCGGGGGCCGCTTCCGGCCTTCCAACAGGAGCCTGTTTGAGGCTGAAAGGATCTCGGAAGAGACCGGTTGTGCCCTGCTTGATGCAGATGGTGACGGCGACAGGGATCTCTATGTAGCCTGCGGCGGCAATGAGTTTCCCACCAGCTCTTCTGCACTGAGCGATAAACTTTACCTGAACAATGGAAAGGGGTTCTTCTCCAGATCAAAGCAAATCCTGCCAGCCGGCCGGTATGAGAGCAGCTCCTGCGTGCAGCCTTCCGATTTTGACGGTGACGGAGACATGGACCTCTTTGTAGGGATCCGCCTGCGCCCCTTTCTTTATGGCATCCCGGTGAACGGCTACCTGCTGGAAAATGACGGAAAGGGGAATTTTACCAACATCTCCGCGGAAAAGGCACCCGGACTAAAAGAGGTGGGGATGATCACCGATATGGTCTGGACAGATGTGGACAACGACAACGATCCCGATATGGTGATTGTGGGCGAATGGATGCCCGTAAAGCTCTTTATCAATGAGCAGGGCCTCTTCACGGACCGCTCCGACGCATATGGTTTGTCGGGAACAGAAGGATGGTGGAACCGGGTCACGGCCAGGGACCTGGACGGAGATGGTGATATGGACCTGGTGTTGGGGAACCATGGACTGAACTCACGCTTCCGGGCCACCCCGGAGAAGCCAATCACCATGTATGTGAATGATTTTGACATGAACGGCAGCGTGGAACATATCATCTGTGCATTTAACGGCGACACAGCCTACCCGGTGGCCATGAAGGATGACCTGGTCAGGCAAATTCCTGCCCTGGAGCGAAAATATGAGACATTTAAGGCCTACAGCAGGCAGACCATCCATGATATTTTTTCAGAAGAGATCCTTCAGCGATCGGTAGTGCTGCAGGTCAATATCCTGGAAAGTGTGCTGTTGATCAACGATAGCCAGGGGACTTTTCAGGTAAAACCCCTCCCGCCTGAGAGTCAGCTCTCGCCGGTTTATGCCATGGTAACGGGGGACTTCGATCACGATTCGATTTGTGATATCATGCTGGGTGGAAACATGACCAGGGCCAAACCTGAGACCGGAATCTACAGTGCCGGACATGGGCTCTTCCTGAAAGGCAGTGAAGATGAAAACTGGAGGGCTATCCCCGCCGATAGCTCCGGATTTTTCACCAGGGGTGAGATCCGTGACCTTGCCGTTGCAAAAATTGATGGCAGGGAGGTGATTATAGTTGCAAGAAACAATGAGAATTTACAATTTTACACTTTCTGATTTTGAAAAAAGATGAATAGGATGAAATGGATGGTGCTGGCAGTCATTGCTGTAATTGTCGTGGGAGGAGGATGCTCACCCGGAAAAACATATGATCGCATATTAAAACGTGAACTGGCCAGCGGGGTCAGGTACGACTCCTTGTTTATGGGGATCTCTTTCGGCATGACCGATGAAGCGTTCTATAAACACTGCTGGAAGCTGAACCATGATGGTTTGATCAGGCAGGGAACAGTCAACCAGAGTGTACTGTATGAGATCAAGGAGGAGCTGGAACATCCCGCTACCATGAATTTCTATCCCAAGTTCAAAAATGGCAAAATCGTGGAGATGCCGGTGCGTTTTATATACAATGGCTGGACTCCCTGGAACAAAGAGCTCTCAGCTGAAAAGCTGGCCGAGGATGTGAAGAACTGGTACGAGTATATCTATGGCAACGGATTCATTACCATTGTCCATCCCAAAAAGGGAAAAGCATACATCAAGATCGATGGCAACAGGCGGATCACCATATACAATGAAAATGACCTCCATGTATGGGCCGTTTTTACCGATATGCTTTCCGGCGCAGAAAAAGATTCCTTGCAGGCTGCAAATCAGAACTGATATCCACATGAGAACCTTGCTTCCTGAAACGCTCCCTGGCTTACTGCTTCTGACGGCCTTGCTGTTCTCCTTTTCATGCAGTCGAAACGGAGGAGCATCAGGCGATCAACTCTTTACCCTGATGCCGGAATCCTATACCGGGGCTGGATTTGTGAACCACCTGGACTATGATGAGCAGTTAAAGAAGAAATTCAATATCTACACCTACCGGAACTTTTACAATGGCGGAGGGGTGGCCCTGGGGGATGTGAACAACGACGGACTCATAGATATCTTCCTCACCTCCAATATGGGCTCCAATGTGCTCTACCTGAACAAGGGAGATTTCAGATTCGAGGATATCTCTGACCGTGCGGGGATCGGCGGACATGGCGAATGGTCGACCGGTGCCAGTCTGGCCGATGTGAACGGTGACGGGTGGACCGATATCTACGTCTGCAATTCAGGAAACGTGGAGGGTGACGAGCGGCACAATGAGCTATATATCAATAATGGGGACCTCACTTTTTCGGAGCAGGCTGCTTCATATGGCATCAATGACCATGGGTATTCCACCCATGGCGCTTTCTTTGATTATGACAGGGACGGGGACCTGGACCTCTACCTGCTGAACAACTCATTTAAAGCCATCGGCAGCTTCGACCTCGCCGAAAATCAGCGGATGATAAGGGACCCTATCGGGGGTGACAAACTTTTCCGAAATGATAACAACCACTTTACCGATGTGAGTGAGGAGGCAGGCATCTACTCCAGTATCATTGGGTTCGGACTGGGTGTGACCGTTGGAGATATTGACCAGGATGGGTGGATGGATATCTATATATCCAACGACTTTTTTGAGCGGGACTATATCTACATGAACAACGGTGATGGAACGTTCCGGGAGACACTCTCTCATATGATGCGCTGCATCTCTGCCGCCTCCACGGGTGCTGATATGGCCGATATCAACAACGACCACTATCCCGAAATCTTTGTGACCGATATGATCCCGGAGCATGATGCGCGGCTGAAAACCAAAACCACTTTTGACAACTGGGACAGCTACAAATCCAACTATGATAACGGGTACCACCACCAGTTTACACGCAACATGCTACAGCTCAACAACACCGATGGCACCTTCAGTGAGATTGGCCGGCTTGCAGGTGTCTATGCCACCGATTGGTCGTGGGGTGCCCTGATCCTGGACCTGGACAACGACGGGTTGAAAGATATTTTTGTGGCCAACGGGATCTACCAGGACCTGACCGACCAGGATTATATCCAGTACTTCTCCAACCGCGATATGGTAACGTCCATCATTTCGGGGAACGGTGTGGACTACAAGACGCTGATTGATGCCATCCCGTCAGTAAAACTCCCCAGTTATGCTTTTAAAAACATGGGGGGGTATAAATTCGAGAACAGGGCCGTGCCGTGGGGACTGGCCGAACCGAGTCACTCCAATGGCTCTGCTTACGGGGACCTTGATAATGACGGGGACCTCGACCTGGTGGTGAACAATGTAAATATGCCCATGTTCCTCTACCGCAACGAAACTTCTGAAAAACTGCCCGGGCACCACTACCTGAAGGTGATCCTGAAGGGAAAACCGGGCAACACCGATGCCATTGGGAGCAAGGTAACCGCCATGCATCAGGGCCGCTCTTTCTACCTGGAGCAGATGCCCATGCGTGGCTTTAAATCCACCATGGACCCCCGTCCCAACCTGGGTGTGGGTCAACTGACCATGGTCGATTCGCTGGTGGTGCAGTGGCCCGATGGAACAGTAACCATTATGAGGGATGTGCCAACCAACCAGATACTGACCCTTTACCAGAAGGATGGTGTACCCACCACCGCTCCTCTCATGAATATCGCGAAACCTGAAGAGAGATGGTTTAAGGAGATCACAAGTGAAGTTTCTGTTGATTTCATACACCGGGAGAATGAGTTTGATGATTTTCGCAGGGAAAAACTGATTTACCAGATGCTCTCCACCGAAGGGCCACGCACCTGTAAAGGGGATGTGAACGGAGATGGACTGGAGGACCTTTTCGTGGGCGGAGCCAGGGGCCAGGCAGGCAGCCTCCTTATTCAACAAAGAAACGGCTCATTTGTGGCTTCCAATGAGGCACTGTTTGATAAAGATAAGACTTCTGAAGATACCGATTGCACCCTGTTTGATGCAGATGGGGATGGCGACCCGGACCTCTATGTGGCCAGCGGGGGAAATGAATTTCCCACCAGTTCGTCTGCCCTGGCCGACCGGTTGTACCTGAACAATGGCAGGGGACATTTTTCAAAATCACAACAGCTCCTTCCGGCGGGCCGCTATGAAAGTACAGGCTGTGTGCGAGCCACGGATTTTGATAACG
>DAOWNM010000322.1 GCA_030642565.1 Bacteroidota bacterium
AGCACCTGACATGGCCTTGTGGAGGTCGCCTAATTGCGGGAATGGGGTTTTCCCCCAGTTCTCTACCCCGATGATCTCCAGTGAGTCGCCATTTAGCGAAATGGTCCGGTGTTCATTCAGCAGAAGATCAAAACCGGAGGCCCTGATTTGTGCTTTTACCCGATCCAGGTTGGTTGACTCCTCCTTCTTTGAATCCCAGTTGAAATAGACCCCGTAATCATGGTTCCCAAGTACAGCGTATTTACCCAGTGGGGCTTTCAATTCATTTAGAACAGCGGTAAAAGGATCGACCTCTTCGGAGAAATTGTGGACCATATCGCCTGTGAAGCATACCATATCGGGTTCCAGAGCATTTACCATTTTCACCACCCTCCTTATATACCCGGGCTGGTTATAGAAACCGGCCAGATGGATATCGGAGAGCTGGACAATACGAAGTCCATCGAACGACTTTGGAAGTGAGTGGATACTTACGTTTTCACGGAAGACTTTCAGATTGGTGCGCCCCCTGGCCATACCCATCCCGAAACCGATAAAGGTAAGTAACCCCAGTAGCACTCCCGGGAGCAGGAACCATCTTCTCAGGGTTCCCGCATCGTGCCGGAACAGAGCTGAAACAAGTGCGGCCAGATCGCCCAGCAACTGAGTGGAATTAAACAATAATTTGGGCACATAGAGCATCAGGAAGATGCCCATGATCAGCGTGATACCATAAAAGTAGGAGGGGTCGCTCAGCTGTTGAAACCGGGAACCGGCAATGATCAGTGTAACCAGCATCAGGAGGGTGACTCCCCAGTATATATAGTAGAACAAGAAGTTCCCATCCCGCCCGGGAGAAAACAGATACTGAATGCCCCTGAGGGCATAGAGGTCCATGCCGATAATAAAGATGGCAAAAAGGGCGATGATGATAACTGGTCTCATTATTTATGATTCATCTGTCTGATATCACAAATAAACGATTAAAATACTTTCCTATGTATGAAAGGATTGTAATTTTAGGAATATGAAAACAACTTACAGACGGGCCGGACCCTTATGGATGATCCTAGCCCTTCAGATCTGCCTTTTTTCTACAGCGAAAGGGCAGGATCAGTTAATCGAACAGAATCTTTTGGTGGCACCTCTACCTGAACTACTGATTAGTGAAGTGGGTCTCTCTATTGAATCGGCCGCACAATGGGAGGAGATCCGTCGGGGAGAGATTCTCAACCTGTTTGGAGAACATGTATATGGAAGGGTTCCTGAATCCGATGTAAGAATAAATTACCGGTTGGCTTATGTGGACAGGGAGGCCCTGCATGGTACCGCTGTTGAGAAAGAGGTGGTGATGGAGGTGTGCAGAGGTGATGATACCCTGGCGATTGGCATGCTTATTTTTCTTCCAAAGGAGCAGCCCCGACCGGTACCCCTCTTCCTGGGGTTGAACTTTTATGGGAACCACACCATTCATCCCGATCCACAGATCATTATTACTGATAGCTGGGTGAGGAACAACAATGAGTTCGGGATAATTGATAACAGGGCCACCCCAGCTTCACGGGGAGTAAGATCCAACCGCTGGCCAGTGGAGCTGATCCTCTCCAGGGGGTATGGTCTGGCCACCATCTACTACGGGGATATCGATCCCGACTTTGATGATGGATTCAGGAACGGGATTCACAGTTTGATGGATGCCGAAACACCAGATCGCGGGCCCTCCTCATGGGGATCCATAGCTGCCTGGGCCTGGGGTCTTTCGAGAGCTATGGACTATTTTGAAAAAGATGCAGAGATCGACCAGGAGCGTGTGGCGGTGATGGGTCACTCCAGGCTGGGTAAAACCTCCCTCTGGGCAGGAGCAGAGGATGAAAGGTTTGCCCTGGTTATCTCCAATAATTCAGGTTGTGGCGGCGCTGCCCTCTCCAGGAGGCCTTATGGCGAGAGGGTGAGCAATATCAATTCCGCTTTTCCCCACTGGTTTGCAGCCCGGTTTCACGATTACAATGACAATGAGGCAGAACTGCCGGTGGATCAGCATATGCTCATGGCCCTGGTGGCACCCCGGCCACTCTACGTGGCGAGTGCCGAAGAGGATGACTGGGCCGATCAGCGCGGTGAATATCTCTCCCTCTTTTACGGGAGCAAAGCCTATAACCTGTATGATAAGGATCTCTTTTTGCGTCATGAGATGCCCGAAATGGATCAGCCTGTTACCAGTGGCAGGCTCGGATATCATATCCGTTCAGGGAAACATGATGTAACGCGATACGACTGGGACCAGTACCTGGATTTTGCTGATCGTCACTTTCAGTCACCTGTAGAGAATGGATTAAAAAACCCGGTGACCATGGAGTGGATTGAGGAGCGACTCTTTGGAACCAATCCCAGATTGATCCTTACTCCCCAACTGGAATACAAAATATGGCAGCAGATGGACAGTGGCGATACAGTAGTGGCCATGGGACTTGATTTGATAAGCAGGAGTGCCGATTCATTGTTAAACCTGGAGCCACTTGTGAGGCAATTAACTGGAAGAAGGTTACTGGGTGTTTCCCGTGAGGCCATCAGAAGACTCACCACATTGTCACTGGCCTATCGATTCCATCGAGATCAGCAGCACCTCGAAAGGCTGGAGCAGGAGTTAAAAGCGGTCTGTAATTTTAGCGACTGGAATCCCTCCCATTTCCTGGATGTGGCTGAGATGGCTGCCGGTGTGGCCCTGGCCATAGACTGGGCAGGTGAGTGGTTGTCCCCGGAGGTGAACAGGCTGGCACGTAATGCCCTGGTGAACCTGGCGCTGAAACCGGGAATAGAGACCACCGGGGAGAACTGGTGGGTTTCATCAATCAACAACTGGAACCTGGTGTGTCACGGAGGGCTCTCCCTGGCTGCCCTGGTGGTTTATGAGGATGTACCGGAACTATCCGCTGCTATTCTCCACCAGGCGGTGG
>DAOWNM010000212.1 GCA_030642565.1 Bacteroidota bacterium
CCCATACCGATACCGCCCAGCAGGTGAAACCAGAAATGGAGGTTGGCCAGTTTTTGACTATACAGTTTAGCACCATTGGTCAGAATTGGTAGCAGGAGGTAGATGGCCGCATAAAGGGTCATGGTCAGACCTACCAGTATCGCCACATGCACATGTGGTCCTATGATCCACTGGGTGTTGTGAAGGATCCGGTTCAATCCCACATCTGCCTGCATAATACCGGCAGGGACAGCCAGTGCAAATCCCAGGAGTCCGCCCAGGAGAAACTTCAGCGGATTGGTCATCTTTAATGGCCTGGCAAGCCATAGGGTGGCCAGGGTGACGAAGAATGCCAGTCCCTGGGTAATCAGTTCAAAAGCCGTGACCATTTCACCCGACACTACTTTCAGGAAAGCCGGCTGGGCCTGATCAGACAACAGGTGGTGCGACCACACAGTCCACGAAACAACCAGCTCCAGAAGCAGTGCAGCACGGGCAATGTTCTGCATAAAAAGTTTCTTACCAGTGATCATCGTAGCCAGGAGGTACCAGGTACCGGCCACAAAGATAAGGACCAGTCCGTCAGCAATCAGGTCGAGTCCCCACCAGAACCAGTTTTTATAAAGCAATGCATCAATAGCAGTTTCCTTCAGGTCATATCCAAGGATGGCTCCAATCATGTAGACAAGGATCAGTACTCCGGTAAAGAGGAGAATCCCGGCATTGAGGGCCACATCCACAGATCCCCCCGGGCAATAGCAGCTACCGGAAGGGAGACCAGGTGCTCCTTTCTTTTCTCCTTTTTCCTGAAGAGATTTCCAAACCCTACAGTTCCAATTGCCGAACCGAGCAGTTTGCCACCCGGTTGCTTTTCCCAACCTTCGGGAGTATAGGCAATGGTTTTAAAGATGTTGATAACGAAGAAAAATGAACCTACCATCACCAGGGCAATGCCCAGTATAAAAAAGGCGCCTCCCACCGGATTGAACTGATTAAAATCAGCTGGCAGCGGCCAGTACAAGGTGTACAAAGGAGCATAATGAGATATAAATCCTGCCAGCCAGAAGATCAGTGTTCCGCCTGCAATCAGGAAAAAATTCCAATGTGCCAGTTTCATACTGTAAAGTGGTTTTTTCATCAGGTAGGGAACCAGGAACAAAAAAGCCCCCATTACGATAGAGTAAGTGGAACCGAAGATTCCCACCAGGGGATGGGCTGTCAGGATGGCAAAGAACTGCTCCTGGGAAACCATGGCGATCTGTTCCACCTCCACAATCCGCATGATCATTCCTTCGACCACAACAAAAAGATAATATACCAGGCCTACGACCACAAAGCGCAGTGTAAACTTCTGCATGGCGGTAAGGGATTCCGCTTTAAACAATCCCTGTTCACCTTTCATAAGTGTATTTACAAATGACATATCTTTAATCTTTTAAGGTTCGACAACTTCCACTGCATTCTCTTCTATCATGGCTATTCCTTTGGGACCAGAATACTCGGTGGACCGGATGGAGTAGGTCCCCGGTTTAAGGAATTGCCATAAGATATCATTGCGGTGGCCCGGGACCACCTGCATCTGGAATAACATGGTGTTATCATCACGGAAGAGTCCGAACCCGTAAGTAAGGTCTTTGGATGTTACATCGAATTCGACAATTTCACCCACATTGACGACCATTTTCTCTTCGGGAAGCAGAAACTCGTGATTGGCCACTTCAATGTAAAAAGATTGGTCCGGGGTGATTTCATGACGATTCAGATCCATTTCCGACCAGGGAATGGTGTTGAAAGTAATAATGTGCAATGAAACTCCGAGTGCTGTCAGGAACCCTATAAAGGTGTAGAATAGAGCAGGTTTTACCTTGCTTTTCCCCTTCTTGGTAATTCTGAGAGCGAACCACGCCATAACCAGCATGATCACAAGGGTATAACAGGTGTAAGCAATTGTTTGTCCTTTCAGGACGAGGGCTGAGTCAACCATAAGACCTCCTTTTTTAGGTTAGTTTATTGAATAAAATGCTACCCCAACATAGCATATTATTACAAAAAAAATCAAAGGCGCTTACCAGGTTTCTTCAATTGATCTAATGTGGTGTTATTCAGAACCATAAGGATGTTATCCCTGGTCTCTTCCCACACTTCGTGCATGACGCAGGTATGGTTGAAAGGGCATTTTTTAAATCCCATGATGCATGTGTCCAGCACATCCAGACCCTCTACCGAGTCAATGATCTCGGCCAGAACGATCTGATCGGCTGGTTTCTGCAACCGGAACCCACCGTTCCGGCCCTGGGTGCTATAGATGAATCCGCTTTTTGAGAGGTTGGTCAGCAGCTGCCGTAAATAGGGCCAGGGGATCTCCAGGAGTTCATTCAACTTTTTTGCAGAGTACGTCTCCTTGTCATGATCGGCCATGAAGCTGAGGACTGAAATTGCGTAAGATGTGGTTTTACTGAAATTCATTTCATGTTATTGAAATGTGAAAATAGTAATTCCGGCCATAACCCTGATGAGCATACATGTTTATCTTTGTCGTAACTAAACATGATCTATGCCGGGGTTATCACCAAAAGTATCGGTTGTACTTCCATTCTATAATGCTGCGAAGACCCTTTCTGTGGCCCTTCAAAGTATTTCAGATCAGGACCTCACCGATTTTGAGTGTGTGATGGTGGATAACAACTCAACTGACAGAAGCAGGGAGATTGCTGCCGGGCAGGAGAGGGACGATCCAAGATTCAGGCTGGTTGAAGAGACGAAACAGGGGGTCATGTATGCATCCAACAGGGGATGTGATACTGCCCGGGGAGCTTATATAGCCAGGATGGATGCCGATGATGTGGCCCGGCCGGGCAGGCTCAGGTTACAATGTGAATTCCTGGATGACCATCCTGATTTCGGAGCCGTGGCCGGGTTGGTGAATCATGTGGGAGATCCCGAAACCACCGGGGGATTCCGGCGGTTCGTGGAGTGGAGCAATTCGGTAATTACATACAAGGAGATTTTTAATAGACGCTTTATTGAGGCCCCCATTGTGAACCCGACGGCCATGTGGAGAAGAGAGACCATGGAGCAGTTCGGGCTCTACCTGTCGGGCGATTTCCCCGAGGATTACGAGATGTGGCTGAGGTGGCTCGACCGGGGAGTAAAGATCGCAAAAGTACCGGAGGTGGTGCTGGACTGGCACGATTCGGTGGAGAGATTGACCCGCACTCACCCCATTTACAGCGACAGGGCCTTTTACGAAATTAAAAGCAGGTACCTGGCAAAATGGTTATCTGAAAATAACCCCTTTCATCCCCGTGTGGCCATCTGGGGGGCCAGCAGAATTTCCCGCAGAAGGGCAAGGATTATGGAGCAGCACGGTATAAGGATCACTACCTATATCGATACCCGGAAGGGGAGACAGATAGAGAAGGAGGTTACTTACTATGATGATCTTACGGATGCAGGTTCTCTGTTTATTCTCACCTATATCAGGCAGATGGACAATCGAGAGAAGATCCAGACGTTCCTTGAGCAGCGGGGATATGTAGAGGGGAAAGACTACCTGTTGGTATCCTGAGGAATAATTTGTTACTTTTAAGTTCTTCGAACCAACTTTCAACTTAATAAAACTTATCCTATGCAACGCAGATCTTTTCTTAAAAGTAGTGCTGTGGCCACCGGAGCCATTGTTACCGGTGGAATAGCACACACCTCTGCAGCTTCACCAGCAACGCCTGCTGCAGGTAAACATCAATTTAAATTGAAATATGCCCCTCATTTTGGAATGTTTAGACATTCAGCAGGGGAAGACCTCCTGGACCAGCTCCAGTTTATGGCAGATGCGGGATTTACCGCGATGGAAGATAATGGTATGAAGGGAAGAGAGATCTCCATGCAGGAGGAGATTGCCGGCAAGATGGCCAACCTGGGCATGGAGATGGGAGTTTTTGTGGCCCATACCATTTACTGGAAAGAACCCAGCCTTACCAGCGGAAATATGGAAAAACTGGACCAATTCCTGAAAGAGATCAAAGAGTCGGTTGAGGTGGCCAAAAGGGTCAATGCCCGTTGGATGACTGTGGTTCCAGGGTTTGTTGATCTACGAAAGGATATGGGATATCAGACAGCCAATGTGATCAATGCCCTTAGACGTGCTAGTGCGATTCTGGAGCCGCATGAGCTGACCATGGTGTTGGAACCCCTGAATTTCAGGGACCATCCCGGTTTGTTTTTAAATAAGATCTCGCAGGGATACCAGATCTGCAGGGCAGTTGATAGTCCGGCCTGTAAGATCCTGGATGACCTTTACCACCAACAGATCCATGAAGGTAACCTGATTCCAAACATGGATCTGGCCTGGGATGAGATTGGCTACTTCCAGGTAGGCGATAATCCCGGAAGGAAAGAGCCGACCACCGGCGAGATCAACTACCTCAATGTATTCAAGCATATCCATGAGAAGGGATTCACCGGTATTGTGGGAATGGAACACGGGAATTCCGTGAAAGGTAAGGAGGGAGAGCTGGCCGTTATTGAGGCCTACGCCAATGTAGATAAATTCTAAAAGAGATCTCTGAAATAAAAAATCCGGGCTGCCACAATTTGGGCAACCCGGATTTTTTTAGATAAATTATTATAATTCCGCTGCTGATCCGGCAATGGGAATGACTTTCTTCATGTTCACCGGGCCCATGGCAAGTTCTCCTTCTGGCCCAAGTTTCCAAGCTGCACCCATCATCTCTTCCCAGGTCACTTTTTTACCTGTGTATGCAGCGTGCCGTCCCATAATGGCAGTCAGGTTTGACTTGGCCGTTTCTTCGGCTTCCACGATCTGGTTTCCTGTTCGAATGGCGTTTACCAGGTCAATGTGCTCCTGAACATAAGGATCATTTTCAAGGCGTTCGCCATTCTCATCTTCTGGAGAAGCGTACTCATAAAGCGAATTGCCTTCGTGATCCCAGATGTTATATTGCCTGTCTCCACTGATCATATATCCTTTTGTGCCGGTGATGTGTTCGCTCACACTGTTTGCACAATCATTTATCTGACGGCACATACTGCCCATATGAACCTGCTTATCATATACAAAATCAACGCTAAAATTGTC
>DAOWNM010000219.1 GCA_030642565.1 Bacteroidota bacterium
ATGCGCTCACCCGGAGATCCGAATTTTCCATGGACCGGAGTCATCCTCGGTTCTGCCATCATCGGGTTCTGGTACTGGTGTACCGATCAGTTCATTGTACAACGCGTACTTTCCGGGAGGGACCAGACACAGGCCCGTCGGGGGACCATCTTCGGAGCCTACCTGAAACTGACCCCGGTCTTCCTCTTCCTGATTCCCGGGATGATCGCTTTTGCACTGAAGCAGCAGGGGACCATGGATTTTGATACTAACGATGCAGCCTTCTCCACCCTGGTGAAAGAGCTTTTGCCAAAAGGTTTTACAGGTATCGTAGTGGGAGGGATCCTGGCGGCCTTAATGAGCTCCCTGGCCTCCCTGTTTAACTCCTCTTCTATGCTTTTTACAGTCGACTTTTATCAGAAGATCAGACCGAACGCATCAGAGAAACACTATGTAATGGTGGGGAGAATTGCCACCGTGGTGATCGTTGTGCTGGGCATCCTTTGGATCCCCGTGATGAAAGGTATCGGAAAGGTACTCTATGAATATCTTCAGGATGTGCAGTCGCTGCTGGCTCCCGGGATTGCTGCAGTTTTCCTGCTGGGGGTTATCTCCAAGCGGACCACTCCATCGGCCGGCTTCATCGGACTGGTGATTGGATTTACACTGGGGATGCTGCGGCTGGGACTCAATATCTATTTTGGCGACACGGTGTCGGATGGCTTTATCTACGAGCTGATTGTGGCTCCCAACTGGTTGCATTATGAGATTGCTCTGTTTGTAATTGTGATTCTGCTGATGATTGTTGTGAGTTTCTTTACCAAACCGGTGGATGCCTCCAAGATCCAGGGACTCTATTTCGGATCGGCCACGGCGGAACAGCGGGCCATCACAAGGGCAAGCTGGAGCAATTGGGATGTGGTCCATTCGGCCATTATCATTGCCTTTATTATCGCTTTCTATATCTATTTTTGGTAAAGAAGGGATTTGTTTATGAGCAAAGAGAAACAATGTTACAGTGAGCATCCCACATTTCATGTGGCGGTGGATAGCATCATTTTTGGCTTTGACCAGGGTGAGCTGAAACTGTTAATTCATAAAAGGCAGTTTGAGCCGGCAAAAGGAGAGTGGTCACTCTTCGGGGGATTTGTTCAGAAGGGTGAAAGCCTGGATGCGGCTGCCAACCGTATACTGTTTGAACTCACCGGTCTGGAAAAGGTCTATATGGAGGAGTTGCAGAGCTACGGAGAGGTGGGCAGGGATCCGGCAGGCCGGGTGATTTCGGTGGTTTATTATGCTCTGATCCCGGCAAAGGAGTTTACAGAGGCCACCTCTAGTCAGTACGGAGCCACCTGGGTAGGTTTAAAGGATCTTCCGCCGTTGATCATGGATCACAACCAAATGGTAGAGAAGGGGCTGAGACGCCTGAAGAGAAGGGCCGCTTCACAGCCCATCGGGTTTGAACTGCTCCCCGGGGAGTTCACCATGCCCCAGCTTCAGGCACTCTATGAGGCAATCTACCAGGCCGAACTGGACAAACGGAACTTTCGAAAGAAGATTCTCGCCATGGATGTGCTGATCAAATTGGATATGAAGGACAAAACCAGCTCCCGAAAGGGTGCGTTTCTCTACAGGTTTGATCAGAAAAAATACAGAAAGCTGGTGGAGGGAGGGTATAACTTCACAATGTAAAAATAGTTTTTATGTTAAAAGATTTGAAAACGCTGGAGGCGTGGTTTGTGACAGGAAGTCAACACCTCTATGGAGAAGCGACACTGAAGCAGGTGAACCACGATTCGCGGGAGATTGCAGCGGCACTGGACCGCAGCAGTGAGATACCGGTAAAAATTGTGTTTAAGCCTGTACTTACCACACCGGAAGCGATCCTGGCGATCTGCCGGGAGGCCAATAATGCGGAGAATTGTATAGGGTTGATCACCTGGATGCACACTTTCTCGCCGGCCGGGATGTGGATCGGGGGACTGAAATCGTTGTCGAAACCATTTATGCACCTGCATACCCAGTTTAACCGTGATATTCCGTGGGACTCCATCGATATGGATTTTATGAATCTGAACCAGTCGGCCCACGGAGGCAGGGAGTTTGGATTTATCGGTTCGCGACTGCGCATCGAACGTAAAGTAGTGGTGGGACACTGGTCCACCGTGGAGGTGCAGCGCAAGACCGGTGTCTGGCTCAGGGCGGCGGCGGCCTGGCATGACTGGCAGGGAGGAAAGGTGGCACGTTTTGGCGATAATATGCGGGAGGTAGCGGTAACCGAAGGGAACAAGATATCGGCACAGATCCAGTTCGGATATAGTGTTTCCGGTTACGGAGTGGGCGACCTGGCAGCCAGGGTGAATGAGGTATCCGACAGTGAGATCCATGATCTGATTCAACTCTATGAAGCAGATTATCAGGTGCCTTCTGAGGCAAAGGAGGGGGGGAGTCTGAGGGATTCCCTAAAGGAGGCGGCCCGTATAGAGATGGGCATGCGCAGCTTTCTTGAAGAGGGTGGATTTTTTGCCTTTACAACCACTTTTGAGGACCTGCATGGTTTGAAGCAACTGCCCGGACTGGCTGTACAGCGACTGATGGCCGATGGTTATGGATTTGGTGCTGAAGGGGACTGGAAGACCGCTGCACTGGTGTGGGCCATGAAGGTGATGGCACTTGGTTTGGAAGGTGGAACCTCTTTTATGGAGGATTATACCTACCATCTCCATCCCGATGGAATGAAGGTGCTGGGGGCCCATATGCTGGAGGTCTGTCCCTCCATTTCGACTGGGAAAGCGGGACTGGAGGTTCATCCCCTGGGAATTGGCGGAAAGGCCGATCCTGCCCGGCTTGTATTTGAGGTGGCATCGGGACCCGGAGTGAATGCTTCCCTGATGGATATGGGCAACCGTTTCAGGATGCTGGTGAATCCATGCGAAGTGGTTCCGGCCGATGCACCTCTGCCCAACCTGCCGGTAGCCAGGGTGGTATGGCAGCCTGCTCCCAACCTGGAGGTGGCAGCCGGTGCATGGATCCTGGCAGGTGGTGCGCACCATACCGGGTTCAGCATGGCTGTGACTGCGGAACACCTGGAAGATTTTTCCGAGATTGCCGGCATTGAATACCTGCTGATCGACGATAATACCGTTATATCCTCCTTTAAGAAGGAGCTGCGTTGGAACGATCTATATTATCACCTGGCAAAAGGAATATAATATGCTTGAAAAATTGAAGAAGAAGGTGTTGGAGGCCAACCTGGCACTGGTCAGCCACCAGCTGGTGATGTTTACCTGGGGAAACGCCAGTGAACGCGATCCCGAAACCGGATATATAGTGATTAAACCATCTGGAATTCCCTATGACCAGATGAGAGTGGAACAGATGGTGGTACTGGATGCCACCGGGAAACAGCTGGAGGGCGATCTGAAGCCCTCTTCCGATGCACCCATCCACCTGGAGCTTTACAGGAGTTTAAAAGGTATTGGCGGAGTGGTGCATACCCACTCCCCCTGGGCCACCTCCTGGGCCCAGGCCGGCAAGTCGATCCCGGTATACGGGACCACTCATGCCGACTATTTCTACGGGGCTGTCCCCTGCTCCAGGGCGCTGACACGTGAGGAGGTGAAGGATGATTACGAGCTGAATACTGGCAGAGTGATTGTTGAAACCCTTAATAAACTGGATTCTGATAGCATGCCGTCGGTTTTGGTTCATGGCCATGGCCCCTTTACCTGGGGGAAGGATGGACCTGAGGCAGTACACCATGCTGTGGTACTGGAGGAGGTGGCCAGAATGGCCTTCCACACCGAGCTGCTTGGGAACCATAAGCCGCTGGAGCAGTATCTCCTGGACAGGCACTACCAGAGAAAGCACGGAAAGGGTGCTTATTATGGCCAGGATAAGAAGAATCTTTAAACTTTTGATAATGAGTTATACCATTGGAGTAGATTACGGTACCGATTCGGTACGTGCGCTTGTTGTGGATACCCGGACCGGCAGGGAGATGGGAACCCATGTGTTTGATTATCCCCGTTGGAAAGAGGGAAAATATTGTGATCCTTCCAGTAACCGGTTTCGTCAGCATCCCCTGGATTACCTGGAGGGACTGGAAGTTTCCATAGTAGGGGCACTGGAGCAGTGCAAGTCCGGGGTGGCACAAAATGTGGTGGGCATCTCTGTGGATACCACAGGCTCCACACCGGTAGCGGTAAACAGGCAGGGAATACCCCTGGCTTTGCTTCCGGAATTTGAGGAGAATCCCAATGCCATGTTTGTGCTCTGGAAGGACCATACTGCCCTCAAAGAGGCTGATGAGATCAACTCCCTTGCACGTTCATGGGGAGGGGTAGACTATACAAAATTTGAAGGCGGTATATACAGTTCGGAGTGGTTCTGGGCCAAAGTACTGCACCTGCTTCGCGAAGATAAGGATGTGAGGGAACAGGCCTGGTCATGGGTGGAGCATTGCGACTGGATCCCGGCACTACTGGTGGGGGAAGCCGACCCTTTGAAATTGAGACGAAGCAGGTGTGCAGCCGGACACAAAGCCATGTGGCATGAGGAGTTTGGCGGCTTGCCCGATGAGGAATTTCTGGTTCAGTTGGATCCCTTGCTGACTGGTTTGAAGGAACGCCTGTTTGAAGATACTTTTAGCTGTGAAGTGAAGGTGGGTACACTTGGGGATGAGTGGGCCCGGAAACTTGGATTGTCTACAGATGTCAGTGTGGGCACTGGGGCTTTTGATGCCCACCTGGGGGCCCTGGGGGCAGAGATCAAACCCCACTACCTGAGTAAGGTGATGGGCACCTCCACCTGTGATATGCTTATTGCTTCATCGGAGGAGGTGGGGGAGAACCTGGTGGAGGGTATTTGCGGACAGGTAGATGGATCTATTGTGCCGGGAATGATTGGTTTGGAGGCCGGACAATCGGCCTTCGGCGATATTTATGCCTGG
>DAOWNM010000341.1 GCA_030642565.1 Bacteroidota bacterium
AACCCGGGTAGGGAGGTTGCTGGGTTTTTGAGGTCCAGCCAATGGTCTGGGCATTGGTTTCGGTTACCAGATAGTTACTACCCTTCACCGATCTGAAATAATCCCCGGCAAACGCAATCTCATTACCGGTCAGATCGTCTTGCTGACCATGATAAATATTCACGGCCATGATATCCATTTTTGCAGCACTGGCGATCTGGTCTATGTTCTGAACAGACGGCATAAAGCAGTGCATAATAAACTGGTCGTCCCGCTTGTATTCGGCCACAATTTCCGATTGCCAGGTTAAAAAACCAGCCACTGCAGCCCGGTTAAACCGCGCCCACTCCAGCTTATAACCCGTATTGGTGACTCCATCACGGGGAGGCACCTCCTCCCAGCTATCAATGGTCATTCCCCAGTAGTTCAGCCCCCAGATTTTATTAAGGTTTTCTGTGGTTTTATACTTTTTTTTCAGGTGATTAACAAAACTCACATAGAAGTCATAATTGTTGACTCCTCTTGCCTCCGTTTCATTATCCACCTGGAACCCAATAATACCGGGATGGGAGGCAAAATGCTCCATCATCTTACGGATAATCCGTTCCGAATAGAAGAGATAAGTGGGATTGGTAATATCCATATTTTGCCTGATCCCATAACTGGCTTCGTGACCTTCACGGTAATCCAGCAGAATCTCCGGATGTTTGTGCCATAACCAGGCCGGTATGGAGTAGGTAGGAGTCCCCAGGATCACATGGATGCCTGCTTCATAAAACTTGTCGATAATTCGATCCATCCAGGCAAACTCAAACCCCCCCTCCCTTGGCTCAAAAAGGCTCCAGGTGGATTCACCAACCCTTACCACAGAGATTCCTGCCTCTTTCATCATCCTGACATCTTCATCAAGCCTCTCATAAGGCATATACTCATGATAGTAAGCTGCACCATACAGGATTATCTCCTGATGAACAGATTGGGCATTCAGGAAAAATGGAACTGCAGCGATGAGTAAAAATGCATAGTGGATCTTTTTCATAATTAATTAATAGAGTTGAATAAACTAATCTATATGATTAAACCAAACATTCATTTTACCCATTTCACGGTTGGCCCATGCATAATAGGGGACCAGCTTTAGCCCTTCTCCTTCAAGTACATTCACCCCTCCTAACAGCCCAGGATTAAAATGAGCTTCAAACCTTGAATCTCTTTCTACCTTTGCCTCCAGAACATCTGCATCATTGTCAGTCTCTTCCGCGCAATATACCAGCGGGCCATACTGCACCGCCAGCAATCCGGTTTTGGCATCCACCTTCTCATGAGCCTCTATTATCCGATCTTCCATGGGTAACTCCAGAGTGATCCGGTCTCCACTCTTCCACCTGCCATGCAGCACGGCATAGCCCTTCTCAGTTTCGATCTCTACCTCTTTACCATTCACCTTCAACAGGGGTTTCGACTCCTGGTTGTCAACAAAACGGAACAGGTCAGAGGGGACCGGACTGTTGGTGGCCCATCCCGGGATTCGGATATGCAGGTTGGCCTTCACTGCCACTTCATTCAGAAACTTCAGCTCTATATGACCCTCCCAGGGATATGCGGAGTGCTGTGATATGATCAGTTCGCCCCCCCCTGTCTCTACCGACAGTTCACTGTTCATAAACAGATTCACATAGAGATTCGCTCCCCTGCTGGCATATGCATAACCGGCCACCGAAGGAATAAACCTGGATAGGTTAGATGGACAACAGGAGCAACTGAACCATGGAGAACGGCCATTTACGCCCATGTTAAATTTTGACTCTCCATCGTGTTGCAGGGTATTGGGGTAGAAAAAGAGTTGACCATCCAGGGACAATCCCGAGATCACCCCGTTATAGAGCGACCGTTCCAGCACATCCATGTACTTTGAATCGCCGTGAAGCAGGAACATCCGGTGGTTCCAGTAAACATAGGCAATGGCTGCACATGTCTCATTATATGGATGGTTGGGAAGGTCGTAGTTCTCTCCGTAAGCTTCCCCCCTGTGACTGGCACCCACACCTCCCGTGATGGAAAGTTTCTTCTCCACCACATTGTTCCAGATACGCCCGATAGCTTCCTGGTATGCACTGTCGCCAGTTAGCGCAGCCACATCGGCCATGGCACTGTACATGTAATTAGCCCTGACTGCATGTCCCACAGCCTCTGATTGTTCCGTTACCGGCAGGTGGGCCTGACTGTACTCCACATCCAGTACATCGGCACGGATATCAAGCAGGTGTTTGGCCAGTTGCAGGTATCGTTCATCCCCGGTTACGCGGTACAATTTCACCAATCCAATCTCAATCTCCTGGTGACCGGGTACATACCTGTTTCCCTGCGTGATGCACACATCATAGATCAGGTCGGCATTTTTAACAGCCACATCAAGAAATGCTCTACTGCCTGTAGCCAGGTAGTGTGCAACCGCGGCTTCATACATATGTCCCACGTTATAAAACTCATGGCTGCTATTGGGAGTCTCGATCCACCTCCCCTGATCACTATAGGTACAACACTGAAAATCGATGTATTCATTGGCTTTCAGGGTCCATGCCGTATAGAGATAACCATCCTCTTCCTGAGCCTCGGAAACATAGTAAACCAGTGTATCC
>DAOWNM010000305.1 GCA_030642565.1 Bacteroidota bacterium
AGGCCTGAAAGTGAATCGAAGGTGCGTTATAACTACAGGTATGAGGACGACATTGTACTGGACCAGTATGAGAGGCTTTTACTGGAAGTTGTAAAGGATCAGGGTGAAGTGACCATAGGCGATCTTCAATTGACGGAGATCTCTAAAAATCCGGTAAACCTGTTGAAGCGTCTGGTGGAGAAGGGGGCGGTGGAGATTAACGAATTTGTGCGCTATGGTACGCCTCAGAAATCGGTGGCATACCTCCGGTTTGCACAACCTTTCAGGACGGAAGAGGCGCTTCATACACTGCTGGATCAGCTGGCCCGGGCACCCCGGCAAAAAGAGTTTGTGGAACATCTCCTATCACTGACAGGTACAGGTGAGCCGGAACTGGAAACCGCACTGAAGAAGAGGGAAATTGTGAAGGACCCGGGGGCCGCAGGGGCAGTAACGGCCCTTATTAAGAAGGGTGTGCTGGAGCAATTTGAGAAGGAGGAACTGAGACAGAATCCTGAAAACAGTGTCTCTCTGGGAAAAGCAAACCCCCTGAATGAAGAGCAACAGGCAGGTTTGGATAAGATCCGGGAACAATTCAGTACCCACCAGGCGGTATTGCTGCATGGTGTTACCTCCAGCGGTAAAACGGAGCTCTATATTCAGCTTATTGGTGAAATGCTGGAACAGGGTAAACAGGTACTCTATATGCTGCCTGAGATTGCCCTGACCACCCAGATTATCCAGCGAATCAGCAGGGTATTTGGCAACAGGGTAGGGGTCTACCACTCCAGGTACAGCGATTCGGATCGGGTGTATGTATACCGGAACCTGCTGGGGCTTACCAACGATGAGGCCTACGGTATAGTGATTGGGGTGCGTTCCGCCATCTTTCTTCCATTCAAAAACCTGGGACTGATCATTGTTGATGAGGAGCATGAGAATACCTACAAACAACACGATCCTGCTCCCAGGTATCATGCACGTGATACGGTTCAGGTCCTGGCCCTTCATCACAATGCCAGGGTATTGATGGGGACAGCCACGCCATCGTATGAGTCGCTCTACAACGCCCGCACTCAAAAATATGGTTATGTAACTCTCTCTTCACGTTTTGGAGAGGTGGAGCCACCCGAAATCGTACTGGCCGACATAAAAGTGGCTACTAAACGAAAGCAGATGGTCTCTCATTTCACGCCGCAACTGATGGAGGCGATCAAGGCTGCACTTGCTGCAAAGGAGCAGGTGATTCTTTTTCAGAACCGGAGGGGATTTTCTCACTACATTGTCTGTAATGATTGCGGTCATATTCCAAAATGCGATCGTTGCGATGTGAGCCTGACCTACCATCGGTACAGCGGGAAACTGGAGTGCCACTATTGCGGGCACAAGGAGCCCATGCCCCATGCGTGTCCTTCCTGTGGAGGCACCAACATGACCATGAAGGGATTTGGTACAGAGAAAATCGAAGATGAACTCCCTTTGATATTTGAGGGGATCAGGGTGGGCCGCCTGGATACTGATACGGCCCGGTCGGTTAACCGGACCCGGACAATGATTAACCAGTTTGAGGAGGGAAAACTGGATCTGCTGATTGGAACACAGATGCTCTCTAAAGGGCTTGATTTCAGCAATGTGACCCTGGTTGGGGTGCTTGATGCGGATCAGATGTTGCATTTTCCCGACTTCAGGGCATTTGAACGTAGCTTCCAGTTGATCTTTCAGGTAAGTGGCAGGGCCGGGAGAAGAAAGAAAAGGGGGAAAGTTATTATACAGACCATGGATCCCGCTCATCCGGTGATTCAATATATCAGTAACAGCGACTTCGAGGGCCTCTACGCCGACCAGATGGAGGAGCGTCAGCTCTTTGGCTATCCGCCTTTCAGAAGGATGATCCGGATCAGCTTCCGGCATAAGATTCCCTCTATTTTGGATGGTGCCACAGATCTGACTGCACGTGAATTGAAAAAAATCTTTTCCAGCCGGGTGCTGGGTCCACAGTACCCTCCCGTCAGGAAAACCCACAACACTTTTCAGAAGCAGATCATTCTGAAGATCGAAAGGGAGGCTTCTTATGAACGTGCCAGGGAGTTATTGAAGGAGGTTCTAAACGGGCTTTCCGGAAACGAGGTGTTTCGTTCGGTCCGGATATCTGTGGATGTGGATCCCTATTGAAGAGAAAAGTTTATCTTTGCCCAGATTTATTCCAAGCCATGTTTGAGTCCACCGATTTCGAGTACATATTTGACCAGTTTACCAACCAGAAAGTGTTGATCATTGGAGATGTAATGATCGATACCTATCTGTGGGGGAGTGTGGGGCGTGTATCCCCGGAAGCACCAGTGCCCGTTGTATCCGGCGTGATTGAGGAAAACCGTCTTGGGGGAGCAGCCAATGTAGCCCTGAATATCAAGGCCCTGGGGGCGGTACCTATCCTCTGTTCTGTCATTGGTGATGACGACCGGGGTAAACTGATCCTGGAGTTGATGGAGGAGCAGCTTCTGTCCGATATCGGCCTGGTGGTTGACAACCACCGGGTGACCACACAGAAAACCAGGATTATCAGCGGAAGCCAGCATCTGCTACGGGTGGATGAGGAGATGGATATATTCCTGAATAGAAGGGTACAGGATGAATTTCTTGAACTGATTTCAAGTCTGCTCGAGAGCGGTGGAATCGATGCCATTATCATGCAGGATTATGATAAGGGTGTATTGACCCCCAGGGTAATCTCGGAAGTGATCAGTGTCGCTGAAAGGGTTGCAGTGCCGGTCATGGTCGATCCGAAGTTCAGGAGCTTTGATCTCTATAGAAAGGTGAAGCTTTTTAAGCCCAATTTCAAGGAGCTGGTGAAGGGACTGGAACTGGATATAAAGAAGAGAGAGATAGAGAAGCTCTCTAAAGCTGTACAGAAATTTCAGAAGAGACAGCAGATCGATAATCTGTTGGTTACCCTCAGTGATCAGGGCGTACTGACTTCCGGAGAAGGGGAGCATGTGCATATTCCGGCTATAGCAAGAGAAATTACAGATGTTTCCGGTGCTGGTGATACAGTGATTGCAGTAGCTTCCCTCTTCCTGATAGCGGGTCTTCCGCCTGCTGAAGTGGCTGCTGTTTCCAATCTGGCCGGCGGACTGGTGTGTGAAAAAGCAGGAGTGGTTCCGGTCAGTTCAGAGAAGTTGCTGGATGAGTGCAACGAGCACTTTAAAAGTTCATAAAGTTTTGGTATTTTTGCCATCCAATTCGGGGTATAGCGCAGCCCGGTAGCGCGCGTCGTTCGGGACGACGAGGTCGTGGGTTCAAATCCCGCTACCCCGACA
>DAOWNM010000130.1 GCA_030642565.1 Bacteroidota bacterium
ATACATCCGGGCCGTTTTCCTGTCGCCTGTGCGGTAAGCCGCTTCCCCCAGCCAGAAGTAGGTACGGGCAGCAATAACAGGATCATAACCCGCATACTGAATAGAGACCTCCAGTGCATTCACTGCCTCACTGAATCGCAGATTCTTGTAGAGTTCGAGCCCCCGGTAAAAGGCCACCTTCTGGTAAGCCCGTTCGATATTTGCATCCTTCCTGCGAATTTTTTCCAGAGAGGTCATGGCCATGGAGTAGTTCCTTGTACCCAGGTAGGCGGTCACCAGGTAATTGTATGCCTCATCTGTATTATCTGCCACAGGGTAAGTTCTGATATAGAGCTCCAGTGCACGTATGGCTTCATTGAAAGGATTGTACGAGAGTTCGAATGTGACCTTGGCAAAATTAAACAGAGCGTCCTGCTGTATTTTGGGATCAAAACTCATATTGGCCGCCTTGGAAAACGCGATCAGGGCTTTCTTCTTATCGCCACTCTTCAGATAACAGTCGCCCAGGTGATAGAGTGCACTCTGTGCAATCTCCGTATTGCGGTAACTGATCCCTTCGAAAAGCGGAAGGGCATTCTCATACTCCTGATTGTTGTAATAGGCAAAAGCCAGCTGATATCGGTCGTGTATGGTATAGGATTTCGAATTGGAACGGTAGGTTTCCAGGTAAGGAATGGCCTGCTTATAATCGTTCAACATGAAGTGGGATTCCCCTATGATCTTGGCCACCTCTCCCAGCCTTCGCTCCGACACTGAATCCATCAACGGTGGAGCATATTTAATAACCTCTTTATACTTCTTCTGCATAAAGAGGATCTGAGAAATATAGTAGGGTGCAATCCCACTGAAAAGCGGGTCGTCGTCGATCTCTCTGAATCCTTTCAATGCGGTCTCATAGTTCCCGTCCACATAGTGAATATGGGAATAGTAATAGGTTGCCGGACCCGTGTAGTGCGTATCCCACTCCAGGATCTCATAGAAATTAACCCTTGCATTCTCAAAATCATTTCTTTTATAGAAACTGTATCCCTTCTTGAAATAGTACTCCGGCAACTTCTCCTTTCCGATCCTGTACCGGTCCACCCTGTTGTACCATGATATGCTTTTTGCCCAGCTGTTCTTGTCATAAAAAAACTCAGCCAATCGAAAGGCTGCTTCATCAACATAGGGACTCCCTGGATATTCGGAAATAAAAGTGTGAACCAGGAACTCCGAATCATCATTTCTTAGCTCCACTGCCGACATAGCCATATAGAATGAGGCTTCGGCACGTATCTCGGATCTGGAACCGGGGTGGTCCGTCAGGAACTTACCGAGCACTCTGCGTGCAGCACCATATTTTTGATTTTCGTATAGTTCCAGCCCCTCAAGGTATTCATTGTCTCCATAATCATACACCGCACTCTTCTGACTGAAGGCCATAAATGAAGCCAGGAGGAATATGATAGATGTGATTCTCTTTTTCGAACGGATCATATGTTTGAGATTAACTTGATAAAAGTACGAATATTCGAGCCTGCACATTTGGTGCTACTTCTTTTTAATTAACAGTCAACTGTTAATTTTTAGTATGATTTTAATTCTTAATTTAGCCGCATAATTCAGATACTATGGCGCTGGACAATGTTATTTCCCTTGAAAATGCGGTTATTGGAGTCAATGATCATATCATACTGGAGCAGGTGAATCTTTCGGTAGAGAAGGGTGAATTCGTCTATATTATCGGCAGGGTTGGAAGCGGCAAAACCAGTCTGATCAAGACCATTAACGCCGAGTTTCCACTAAAAGAGGGAACCGGTATGGTTTCAGGATTCAGCCTGGAGAATCTGAAACGTAATGAGATTCCCATGCTCAGAAGAAAGCTGGGAATTGTCTTCCAGGACTTCAAACTGCTGAACGACCGTACGGTGGACAGCAATCTGGAGTTTGCATTGAAAGCCACTGGTTGGAAAAACAAAACTGAGATCAACGATCGTATTGCAGAGGTCCTTGAGAAAGTTGATCTGGGATACAAAGGATACAAAATGCCACATCAGCTTTCGGGCGGCGAACAGCAACGCGTGGTGATTGCACGGGCACTCTTAAATGATCCCGAAATCATTCTTGCCGATGAGCCAACAGGTAACCTGGATCCGGCCACCTCGGAAGATATCATGAATATCCTTTTGGAGATTTCCAAAAGCGGCAGAGCGGTTATGATGGCTACCCATAACTACAACCTGATCAAGCGGTTCCCTTCAAGAACCCTGAAATGTGAGAATGAAAAACTCATGAGCGCCAACCTCTCTGAAGCTGATTTTGACAGGTTGATCCAGAATGCATAGCAGGTTGATTCCCGGCAGTGCAGGTCAGAATTCTATTTTAAATTCCTTTTTTAGAAGTTGCAGATCATCCTTGAAATAATGCATCGCCATTTTTATATCTTCTTTCGATAGTGGCACAACGCTTTGTACCTTCCGATTAGCCTCATGTAGTTTATCGACCACTCCCGACCTCATTATCAAATTCTTAACAGGACGGGGAGTTAACTTGCGTATGAATCTTCTGGGGAGATTGTCTCTGTCCATGAAGAGTTTTTCCAGTCGCATGTTTTTTGGCACAGCAGCCGCATTGACCTTATCAACTTCACCTTCATAATCAGGGAGATTCAAAAAAGAGAATAACTCCCAGGAGAATTTTTGCAGATCATCCTTAAGATCACTCATTTTAAGCAGTAGTAACTGTTGCCGGGGAAATACCGAGGTCCATTTACTCAGGTGTTCATAATAGAGACTGCCATAAAAGTGGCCCATATTGTTACGCTTTACTATATCGGATTCCCTGGTGATCTCCTTTTCCACTTCCATGGAATCAAGAAATGAGGCATAAGCGTTATGATGCCCAAAGTTCACCGAATAGTTATAGGAAGAGTAAGCCCTTGCTACCGGATCCCTCAACATCACAATAATCTTCATGTCCGGATTGTATGCAAAGATACGTGAAATGGCATCGTGGTCCATCAACAGATAGGTATCGGCCGAGGCAATGACAGGCATGCAGTTGCATTTCCTGAAAAATGAATGGTAGTATTTTTCACCCTTTCTATAATGTTCATCTATGGAGAAAAAGGGAACTTCCTTGATGTATGAAAAACATACATCGTTGTGTGCTTTCAGGTAGGAATAAAGAGTGGTTGTACCGGACCTGCCAGCACCTATGATCAATGTATTCACCTTGATACCACCCTGACCTGTCATCGCACATGATTTATATTACCACGGGAAACCCTGTTTTTCCCGACTATTTTCCGAATTCGCCTTCTGTTCAATTCTCCCCTCAGTATTTTTTTTGCATCCAGCCCCGCCAATTCCATGGGCACGCGCTGAAAGTATCCCGGCCACTGATCCTCCTTCAATCCTGCCGCACCAAATCCGGCATCAATGATCCCACTCCTGAATAACTCTTCAATAGTATCATCCTGCACTCCGTAGTCGGTAAACGGAAAGGAAAAATATTTATAGTCCAGTCCTAACCTGCTTTGCAAATCATCAGTACTTTGACGAATATGATCGATGGTTGCATGGGCAGACAGCAATGAATAAAGCGGGTGATCGTAACCATGTGAACCAAATTCAAATCCTTTCTCCTTCATTTCAGTAATTTGATGTGACGAGAGATACACCGGATTTCTGGATTGATACTCATCAAAGGAGTAATTCCATAGCTCAGCTACCTGGTCAGTTAGTTCGCGTTCAATATAAGATACAGTCAGCAGCCGCTTCCCGAGTTCCGAAACATTGCATTGAAGGATCCTTGCAACTTGTTCTTTTTCAGCAACTGATTTGTCAGGAAGTAGTTCCAGCAACAGACTCACCTTAAACCTGAAAAACAAAGCCTTATTATCGATGAAAGCGTTGTTCAGAAAAAAGGCAGCTGGAATGCTTTTCTTTAAAAGTACTGGCATGATCTCTTCATGGCACTGTATCAGTCCATCGTCGAAACTCAATACCATTGGAGGTCTCTGAGTATTTCTACGTATCTTCCCTTCAATGAATTCACTCATTTTGACCGGCTCAAAATGTTCCACGAGGCAATCCAGATCATCTTCAAATTGTTCTGTATTGCGTATGGAATAGAGGTGCTTAGTGTGAAGAAGGAGCTGATTTGAGACCGCGTGATAAAATGGAAAGATCACATCTAATCCGGTGCGACTGATATGTTTCCCGATGTTGACAGGTCCCGGAAGCAGAGCTGCAATATGTTTAATCAGGTCTGACACTTCTTACTTTCTGAATAAATTTTCCTATTGCATTATTAAATCTGATACGTTGATAATATTGTGGTTGTGCTCCAAAACCACTAAAAAACCGGGCGACGGATGAAATATTGGATCCCTCAAAGTCCAGGTACAACCCTTTTCCTGAATTGAGTTGGAGGACCTTATCGATCACATAGAACATCCCACTATTCTTCTTCCCCTCTTCTGTGGATACGGAGAGCAGGTAATGCACCCGTTTATTGCCGAAGGCAAATATAGCACCGGCGTGGAGATCTGACCCCTGTTTTACTCCATATGCCTTCACGTTTCCTGCTTCCTGCATCTCTGAAAACATATTTATCAGCAAGCGGTAGTGCTCATCAGGTTGCTTTATATGATCGTATTGCTTCTTCAGAAGCACCAACTCTCTGATACTGATATCCTCAGAAAATTCGAGGTCCGAATGATGTGCTTTTCGCACATTTCTCTTGCAATTGCTTGTGTATGCCTGCGTAAGTTCCTCATAAGGAGAACTCATCTGCAGTGTGTAATTGGTATTGTCTGTAACTTCGAATCCCTGTTGCTCACCAAGCAGGTTGCCCTCATTAAAAGCATAATCCCCAAATTTAAATTTTTCGTTCAGTGCATCGAGGAACAGTCTTAAAACTTTACCATCCACCAGATTTTCTGAATAAACTCCAAGTTGTTGACAGAACCTGGGCTGATAGATGTATTTGAATCCAAACTTAAGACGGAATGCAACAGGCATAACAAATTCATAATCCTGCAGGATGAATGCCCCCCAATTTTCAGCACAAGAATCCAGGTACCAGCTTTGTGCATATACTGTCTCAAATCCGGATGAAGCAATGACCCGGTTCCAATGCTCGTTATCGATCTGTCCTCTGTGAAGGTATTTGATCATACTCTGTTTGTGGGTCCCCTCCTTCATCTATCGCAACTTTTTAAGTGTGGCCGGCAATCGATTGAAACTGACCCCCTGGTAAATTTCAGGATGCGCTCCAAATCCGCCAAAAAAGCGTGCCACCGATGGAATATTTGAACCCTCGAAATCGAGGATCACTCCCGAACCTGCGTGATCACTGATAAAGGCATCAATGATCCGGAACATTCCTCTTCGCTCTTTTCCCTCCTGGCTGGAGGCTGAAAGCAGGTAGATCGCCCTGGTGCTACTGAATGCAAAAAAAGCTGCAGCAGTGATCTCTCTGCCTGTCCGGATGGCATAGATTTTTCCTGCACCCCTCTGCTGGATGGTCTCAAACAGGTTTACCAGCCACCGGTAATCCTCTTCGGACCGTTTGATCATATCATTCTCCCTCTTCAGCCTGACCAGCTCATCCACAGGCAGGTTTTTTTCTACCAGGTCGGAAAACTCAATGGATTTCCTGATGTTTCTTTTGGCATTGGTCGAGAAACCTCTGTAATGGGAATCATAATCCTGATTCAGTCTCATCACATAATTGGACTTATCCTCCACAACAAAGGGATTCTCTTCCCCAACCAGGTTCTTTGCATTGAAATTCATGCCTGCAAACCTGTATGTTTTATAGAGGATGCGGAGCATCTTACGGATCAGCTCAGGATCCACATACTCCCTGCTGAAGACACCCAACTGCTGGGTGTAAAAAGGCTGGTACATATATTTCATACCTGCCTTCTTCTTCCATACAACCGGCATCACAAACCGGTAATCATCCACCACCAGGGCCGACCAGTTTTCTGATACCGCATCAAGGTACCAGCAATAGGGATAGATGGTCTCTGCAGGTGACCCGGCGATCAGCCGGTCCCACTTCTCCACCTGAATCTCTTTCCTCTTTAAAAAATCTATTTTCAACCTCTTATCCATCAACTATTTCCTTTTTCCCTTTTTCCCCAGGCACTATCAAACTTCCAGTTTAACAACGGTAATCCCGGCACCTCCCTGGTCCACATGGGCATCACCATACCACTCCACCAGGTCGACCGAATGGAGATACTCCCTGATCAGTTGCCGAAGAATACCGTCTCCTTTTCCATGAAGGATTCTCAGATCGCGGGCATTGACCATGATGGCCTCATCAATAAAATCAACCACTATATCCATGGCTTCGTCGGCCCGCTTCCCGCGCAGGTCAATATCGGGACGAAAGTGAACCCTGCGGCTGCTCACACTCCATTCACCCAGGTTCACCTTCGATTGATCCCTCCTCCTGAGACGGCCTGCTTCCTCTGACATGATCTTCTCCAGCTGTCCAAGTTTGCTATATGTTTTTAACATTCCAAAAGCCACCATACAATTTTTTCCTTTGATCTCCATCACCTCCCCGGCGGCCTCCTGTCCCTCAATCCGTACCAGGTCCCCTACCCTGATCTCAGGATCTTCCTTCACCTGCTTCTGAGCCAGTGTCTTTCTTGATCGTTGCCGCAGATCGGGCCGCCGGGTCTCCAGTTCGCTCCCCTTCCGGCGAATCTCCCTCAACTCTCTCTCCACCTTCTGCTCCTCCTTTCCCTTCTCAACCTCCAGCTCCTTACTGAATTCATTAAGCTCCTTACGTACGTCCCTGGTCCGCTCCTTCTCAGCTTCCGCCTCCTTGATCTCCCTGATAGTCTGCTCTATCTTCTTATTGGCACCCGAAAGCATCTCATCGGCCTTTATTTTGGCCTCTTTTACAATAGCTTTCCGCTGCTTTTCACTCTCTTGGAGCTCCTGTTCATACCGCCCCATCAACTCCTCCAGTTTCCGCTCCGACTGCCTGATCTTCTGCCGCTTCCCTTCCCAGTATTTTTTATCCCGAAGGATCTCCCTCAAATGCTTATCAAAGTCGATATGATCCTGTCCCACTTTTTCAGAAGCAGTGCTAAGCAGATCTTCGGGCAGACCAATTTTCCTGGCAATCTCAAATGCAAATGAGCTGCCCGGTTTGCCCACCTGCAGTTGATAAAGGGGTTGCATTTTCTGGTTGTCAAATAGCATCGCCCCGTTAATAATACCATCCGAAGAGGTAGCATAGTGCTTCAGACTGGTGTAGTGCGTAGTGATAATACCGCTGGTCCCGGCCATGTTCAGCTGCTCAAGGATCGATTCTGCAATGGCTCCTCCCAGCATCGGCTCGGTGCCGGTTCCAAACTCATCAATCAGTACCAGAGTATCGGCTGCTGCATGCTTCAAAAAATGTTTCATATTGAGCAGATGCGAGCTATA
>DAOWNM010000160.1 GCA_030642565.1 Bacteroidota bacterium
GGAAGATTTTAAACCTGCCGGGGAGCCTGTGGAGACAGAAATGAAAGAGTTGTTGTACAAATACAAGGGGCTGAGGGCAGAATTTACCCGGCAGCTTGAAAAAACCAAGAAGGAAAACCTCGTTAAGAAACAGGAGGTTCTGGAAGGATTCAGAATCCTGATGGGGGGGCAGGAAACTTTTGAATTAACTTTCAGGAAGTTTAAAGATCTTCAGAAGCAGTGGTTCTCAGCAGGTGTTGTTCCGCATCAATACCTGAAGGACCTATGGGATTCATATAATTATTTCGTTGAAAAATTCAACGATTATGTACGCATCAACCGTGACCTTCGTGCACTTGACCTAAAGAAAAATTTGGAGCTTAAAGTGCAGCTGTGCGAGAGGACCGAGGAGCTTGATAAGGAGCCTAACATTGTACACGCTTTTAAATCTCTTCAGAAAAACCACACACGATGGAGGGAGATTGGTCCCGTTCCACGCGAAAACAGGGATGAGATCTGGGATCGCTTCAAGCTGGCTACCTCAGTAATCAATAAAAAGCATCAGGAATACCACTCCAGACTGAAAGAGTCTTTATATGAGAATCTGGAGAAAAAGATGAATCTGTGCGAGAAGATTGAAAATATAGCTGCAACGGTGTATGAAACTCATGGAGCCTGGGTTGATAGAACCAACCATGTACTGGAGATTCAGAAAATATGGAAGTCCATTGGATATGCTCCCAAGAAAGACAACAATGTCATTTATTCAAGGTTTCGAACTGCATGTGATCTGTTTTTCGGAAACAAGGCCAAATTTTACGCTGCAGCTCATGAAAACCAAAAGGATAACCTCAAGTTAAAGCTGGAGATTGCAGAAAAGGCAGAATCATTGAGTAGCAGCCAGGAGTGGAAGGAGACGACCAATGAACTTATAATGCTGCAAAAACGCTGGAAAGAGATAGGCCCTGTACCCAGAAGGGATTCCGATAAGTTATGGAAAAGGTTCAGGGCCTCATGCGATACATTCTTCAATAATAAATCAAAGTATTTTGAAGATATTGACTCCACCTTCGATAAAAATCTGAAAGCCAAGGAGACACTTATGGCTGAGATGGACGCATTTTCAGTATCGGACGACCGTAAAAAGAATCTGGAGGCCCTGAACGTTTTTCAAACAAGATTTAATGCCATCGGGTACGTGCCTTCAGGAAAGAAGGAGTGGATCAAGGATCAGTTCAGACTGGCTCAGGACAGATTGCTGGAGAAAACCGGTATGGATGAGTCTCAACGAAGTATTTTCAGGTTTCGTTACCGGATTGCAGGTATGGTGAATGCTCCACGGGCCGATATGAAACTAAATTTTGAAAGGGACAAGCTGATTAACAAACTGCAACAGCTGCGAAATGACATGAGTGTCTGGGAGAACAACATAGGTTTCTTCAAACAGTCGGACAGCTCAGAAGAGACTATCCATGGATTCAAGGAAAAAATCGATGCTGCACATGAGCGTATCGAAGTTCTCGAGAAGAAAATCCGCATCCTGGATGATATGGAAAATGAGAATTAAATTTTTACTTTTACCTCGAATTTAAATCTGAATCGACTTGGGCAATACAAAGTATGTTTTCGTAACCGGAGGAGTAACTTCTTCCCTGGGTAAAGGTATTGTTTCTGCTTCACTGGGACGACTTCTGCAGGCCAGGGGATATAAGGTGACCATCCAGAAACTGGACCCTTATATCAATGTGGATCCGGGAACCCTCAATCCGTACGAACATGGTGAGTGTTATGTGACAGACGATGGTGCCGAAACAGATCTTGACCTGGGGCATTATGAGCGTTTCCTGGATATACAGACCTCACAGGCCAACAATGTAACCACCGGCAGGATCTATCAGTCAGTTATCAATAAGGAACGCAGGGGTGATTACCTCGGGAAAACCGTTCAGGTGATTCCACATATAACGGATGAGATCAAGCGAAGAATCACCCTGCTGGGAAGAAAGGATGAGTATGATATCATTATTACCGAAATAGGAGGTACTGTTGGTGATATTGAATCACTCCCATATATTGAAGCGGTCAGACAGCTGCGCTGGGAACTGGGGGTTGAAAATACTGTTTTTGTCCATCTTACCCTGGTACCCTACCTCTCAGCTTCGGGCGAACTGAAGACCAAACCAACACAGCATTCTGTAAAAGTACTTCTGGAAAGCGGGATACAGCCCGATGTGCTGGTATTGCGTGCTGAACATGAACTGGACAAGGACCTTAGAAAGAAAGTGGCTCTGTTTTGCAACGTGGAACTGGAAGCAGTGATTCAATCCATAGATGTATCTACCATTTACGAGGTGCCGCTGCTGATGAAGGAGGAAGGTCTTGATGTGATGGTATTGAAAAAATTACAGATTACACCAAAGGAGTCGCCCGACCTGAAAGAATGGAAGAAGTTTGTGGACCAGCTTAAGAGTTCCGAAAAAGAGATCACAATTGCACTGGTGGGCAAATATGTTGAGCTGTATGATTCCTATAAATCGATTATAGAGTCACTGACCCATGCCGGAGCCATGAACAAGGTGAAAGTAAAGATAGATTGTATTCACTCCGAGATGATATCGGTCGACAATGTTTCTGAGAAATTAGAAGGGTACGATGGTATTTTGGTTGCTCCGGGGTTTGGGTACAGGGGTGTTGAGGGTAAGATTATATCAGTCACCTATGCCCGTGAGAACAAGGTTCCATTTTTTGGGATATGTCTTGGACTTCAGTGTGCAATTATCGAGTTTGCCCGCAATGTGCTGGGATATGAAGATGCACACTCTACCGAGATGATCAAGAACACCAGGTACCCTGTGATTGACCTGATGGAGGAGCAGAAAGGAGTTACAGAAAAGGGCGGAACCATGCGTCTTGGGGGATATACCTGTTCGTTGAAGAAGGGATCACTTGTGCAGGAAGCTTATCAAACCGACATGGTTCGGGAGCGGCATCGTCACCGCTATGAATTTAACAACGATTTTCTGGAAACATTCCGGGAACATGGTATGGTCTCCACCGGTATCAATCCGGAGAGCGGACTTGTGGAGATCATGGAACAGCCCGGTCACCCATGGTTTGTGGGTACACAGTTTCACCCCGAATACAGGAGTACTGCACTGAATCCCCACCCTCTGTTTATCGCTTTCATCAGAGCCGCTATCAAAAACAGTAAATAGTAGTATAACTCCTGCCTGCTGCAATTCACCGAAATCTGGCGGAATTTACCTGATTTTATATTGATATACAGGCTAAACCATTACTTTTGTGCCAGAATTTAAAAACTGAAAATGGATAAAAATACAATTATAGGTCTGGGGATTATCGGACTCCTGCTTGTGGGCTACAGCATTTTTACTAAACCTCAACGTGAGGCTCAGATGGCTGAACGGAGCAGGCTCGATTCCATTGCCCGTGTGGAGCAGGTGAGGGCCATGGAGGCCGCACAACAGGCGAAGGCCCTACTCCCCACCAACGAAACAGAAGCCAATTCTGCAACCGATTCAGTATCCATGGAGAGGTTATCAGGGGAGCTGGGCGATTTTGCAAACGCTGCTACAGGAACAGTAGAGAGCGTGGTGCTTGAGAATGAGAATGTAAAGTTGACCTTTTCAACCCTTGGAGGCCGACCTTATACGGTACAGTTGAAGCAGTACCAGACATACGATTCACTGCCACTCTACCTGTTCGATGGTGACTCTACCATCTTTGCTCTCCATTTTTTTGCCGACAACAGGGGAATCAATACCGGCGAGCTCTATTTCCAACCAACCATTAAGAACCTTACCGGAGAAGAGGGCCGTTCGTATCAGCAGCTTACCATGAAGATGGATATCTCTGAAACTGCCTCCATCTCCTATATATACAGATTGTATGATGACGATTATATGCTCGATTTTGATATGCGTTTCAGGGGGCTGGATCAATATCGAACCGACAGGATGGAGTTCAAGTTCGATTTCTATGCGCCTTCACAAGAGAAGGGGTATCAGAACGAAGCGATGTACACAACACTCTACTACAAATATCGAGGAGGAGGTGTGGAGAACTTTAAATCGCGGTCCAAGAAAAAGATAGAAGAGGTAACCGAAACCACCCGTATCAGGTGGATTGCCTTCAGTCATCAGTTCTTCTCGACCATCATAGTGGCCGATGACTACTTTAATGGTGCCTTCATGTTACAGGAACGCTTTAACGATCCTGGAAAATATGTACGCCGCTACTCTACCTCCGTCGATATGCCCTACGATCGTACCAGCGATCAGCTTATTGGTATGCAGCTCTATTTCGGTCCCAACGATTTCACCTCTCTGAAGGGGTATGGCGACCTGGGGCTCGAAAGTATAGTCACAGTGGGAGGTGCCATGATCCGATGGATCAATGCATATGCGATAATACCCATCTTTAGCTGGTTGAGCAACTGGATCGTCAATTATGGTATTATTATCCTGTTGCTTACGCTGATTATCAAAGTTGCACTTTTCCCGCTTACTTACAAATCCTTTAAGTCGCAAGCGGTAATGAAGCTTCTGAAGCCTCAGGTAGATGAGATTAATGAACGTTATCCGAAGAAAGATGATGCTATGAAGAAACAGCAGGCAACCATGGATCTCTATAAGAAGGCGGGAGCCAACCCTATGGGAGGATGTCTGCCTATGCTGCTGCAGTTTCCGATCCTCTATGCCATGTTTCGGTTCTTCCCCACATCCATTGAATTGCGGCAGCAGGGGTTCCTCTGGGCACATGACCTATCCACATATGACTCCATTCTCGATCTGCCGTGGGATATCCCCATGTATGGCGATCATGTGAGTCTTTTTACTCTGTTGATGACCGTTACCACCATGCTCTCCATGCGCTATAACAATCAGGCATCGGCAGGAACCAGCCAGATGCCGGGTATGAAGACCATGATGTATATTATGCCGGTGATGTTTATGTTTATCCTGAACAGCTTCCCGGCAGGTCTGACCTATTACTACTTCCTTGCCAATGTGATTACACTGGGACAGAACCTGGTCTTCAAGAGGTTCATTGATGAGGAGAAGATCATGAAAAAAATCAATTCGAAGCAGAATAAACCGGCCAAAAAATCGAAGTTTGCGCAGCGGCTGGAGTCTATACAAAAACAGCAAAAACAACAACAGTCCCTGGGTGGAAGAAAACCACAACCCAAGAAAAAAAGCAGGTAGGTTACTGCAGCAGGATGTTTCTTAGAGCGGCCATTTTCAGAGCTGTAACGGCAGCTTCATCGCCTTTGTTACCATGTTTACCTCCTGACCGATCCAGGGCCTGCTGTTTATTCTCAGTAGTTAATACACCGAAAATAAAAGGAATATCATAATCGAGGTTCAATTCTGTAATTCCCCTGGTAACGCCCTGACAGATGTAATCAAAATGGCTGGTTTCGCCACGGATCACACATCCCAGGCATATGACAGCGTGAGGTGAAAATTGTTCGGCAATGATCCGGGCCCCATAAGGGAGTTCAAAGCTTCCGGGGACAGCTTTAACATTGATATTCTCCTCCTTAACGCCATGTTTTTTTAAAATCTTCAGGGTTCCTTCCAGAAGCGCTGCAGTAATCTCTTCGTTCCATTCAGAGACAACGATACCAAACTTCATTAATGTCCCGTCCGGAATGGTAGCCGGATCATGGTCAGACAGGTTTTTCAGGCTTGAAGACATGCGTATATGGGGGAATGTAGTTACAGGGTCATTTTTGCTTCTACCCTGCCGATATATTTTTCAATCTCTTTTCCTTCAGGTGTTCCCGGGTAGGTAGACTCAATGGTTTTGTATGTTGTAAGGGCCTCTTCCAGCTTACCGAGTTCTTCGTAAACGATTCCCAATTTCTTCAGCATAATAGGAGAGGAGAAATTATTCTCATATTTATCGATACCACTTTTGTAAGCAGATACAGCTTTATTCAGTTCGCCCAACTCTACATATGCATCTCCCAGGGTGCTGTATTTTGCAGCTCCCACCAGCAGATCATCAGTTTTGAACTTATTCAGCAGGTTAACAGCTGCCTCGTTATCGCCCAGCTGGTGGTAACATACCCCGGCATAATACTTTGAGATTTTTGCTGTTTTACTTATTCCATAATCATCGATCACATTCAGAAATCCCGGATAGGTTCCGTACCCATTCAGAGCAAGGTTAAAGGAGTCCATCTCAAAAAAGCGCTCAGCATAGTACATATCAGCAGCTGCCTCCTCATTAAGCGGTTTCAGATAGTATCTGTTCCCGCCAATAACAATGAGCAATACAACAATGAGTCCTACAAGGAGATAGGTAAGTATTTTCTGGTTATCTTCTATAAACTGTTCGGAACGTGATAATGCCTGTTCAATGCCTTCAAGGTTCTTGTCCGTTTGCTTCACATTTTTTTTCTTCGACATCACTCTGATTTTGTTGGTGTTGCTTATTCGCTAAGCGGATA
>DAOWNM010000008.1 GCA_030642565.1 Bacteroidota bacterium
GATGCAGACATCGAGATTATCGTTGGTGCCACTTACGACAACATCCTGATGGTGGAGGGAGAGATGAAAGAGGTTGCAGAGGCCGAGATGCTGGAAGCCATCAAATTTGCCCATGATGCTATCAAACCCATGTGTAAAGCTCAGCTTGCCCTGGCCAAAAAGACGGGTAAAGAGGAGAAGAGGGAGTACTGTCACGAGGTTAACGACGAGGAGCTCAGCAAGCGTATTTGGAAAGATACCTACGGTGCAGCTTTGAAAATTGCCAAGTCGGCCAATGCTGATAAGCACGCCAGGAGCGAAGCTTTTGGCAAGGTGAAAGAAGAATTTCTGGCCAAACTCACTGAAGAGGCAGGTGAAGAGGGTGAAGTGAATGAGCTGCTGGTTGGTAAATATTACCACGACGTGGAGAAGGAGGCAGTTCGTCGCGTAATCCTTGATGAGGCCGTTCGCCTCGACGGAAGGAAACCTGACGAGATCCGTCCCATCTGGAGTGAAGTGGATTACCTGCCTTCAGCCCATGGCTCGGCTGTATTCACAAGGGGTGAAACCCAATCGATTACCACTGTTACCCTGGGTACAAAAATGGATGCCAAACTCATCGATGATGTACTCAAGAAGGGAAATGATAAATTCCTGCTCCACTATAATTTCCCTGCCTTTTCCACCGGCGATGCACGCCCTAACAGGGGAACCAGCCGCAGAGAAGTGGGACATGGTAACCTGGCACACAGGGCACTGAAGGGGATGCTCCCCTCGGAGGATGAGATGCCCTATACACTCAGGATTGTATCTGATATCCTTGAATCAAACGGATCATCATCCATGGCCACCGTCTGTGCCGGCACACTGGCACTGATGGATGCGGGTGTACAGATTAAGAAACCTGTATCCGGGATCGCCATGGGACTAATCACCGATAAAGATTCTGATAAATTTGCGGTTCTTTCCGATATCCTTGGTGATGAAGACCACCTGGGTGATATGGACTTCAAAGTGACCGGAACACGAGATGGTATCACCGCCACACAGATGGACATCAAGGTGGAAGGCCTCTCTTATGAGATCCTTTCCCAGGCGCTGGAACAGGCCAAAAATGGCAGACTGCATATCCTGGATAAAATGAGCGAGACCCTTTCTGCTCCCAATGCCGATTACAAACCACATACCCCGAGGATTGAGAGAATTGAGATTCCAAAGGATATGATCGGTGCGGTGATCGGACCAGGCGGTAAGGTGATCCAGGAGATCCAGGCAGAGACCAGCAGTACCATTACCATTGAAGAGATTGACAATGTTGGTCTGGTCGATGTATTTGCTGTTGACAAAGCAGCCATCGATGCAGCCATGAACTGGATCAAAGGCATTGTTGCTGTCCCCGAGCCAGGTAAGATATATAAAGGAAAAGTAAAGACCATCACACCCTATGGCGCATTTGTTGAAATAATGCCAGGAAAAGACGGACTGCTTCATATCTCTGAAATTGAGTGGAGAAGGCTGGAAAAAGTGGAAGAGGTACTCAAAGAGGGCCAGGAAATTGAAGTAAAACTGATTGCCGTAGATGAGAAGAATGGCAAACTGAAGCTTTCCAGGAAAGCACTTCTTCCAAAACCTGAAAGAAAGAATTAGGAGTAACCTCTATTGAGGATTTAAAACCAGGAGGCTGTCTGATATAGGCAGCCTTCTCTTTTTTCGCACAGCATATTCAGTAGCATGCGATTGCCATTGCATACGATGTTCATATTATCTATTTTAACGGCAAAAATTTATATCATGAAAAATGTACTTTCGATCATTCTAATTTCGATTGCCATGGGCTGTACACAGCAACAAACTTTCACCTACCCTGCGACAGCAAAGGGTGATGTGGTAGATGATTACCACGGCACAGAGGTGCCCGATCCTTACAGGTGGCTGGAAGATGATATGTCGGATGAAACTGCTGCCTGGGTACAGGCCCAGAATGAGGTTACTTTCTCCTACCTGGAGTCCATTCCATTCAGGGATGCGCTGAAAAAGCGCATGACCGAGATCTGGAACTATCCAAAAATGGGAACCCCTTTTAAGGAGGGCGACCTTTATTTCTACAGCTACAATACCGGACTTCAGAACCAGAGTATTATCTATATGAAAAAGAGTCTGGAAGAGGAGGGTGAGGTTTTTCTTGATCCCAATGGTTTTTCTGAAGATGGAACCGTGGCCCTTGCCGGTTTAAGTTTTTCAAACAACCATAAGTATGCAGCTTACGGGATTTCTAAAGGAGGTTCCGACTGGAGGGAGTTTTTTGTTAAAGACGTTACCACAGGAAGTGATCTGGAAGATCACATCGAGTGGATCAAAAACTCGGAGGTATCCTGGTATAAAAACGGCTTCTTCTATACACGTTATGACACCCCGGCCAAGGGTGAAGAGTTGAAAGGAGAAAATAAAAATGCAAAAGCTTACTACCATCAAATCGGAACCCCGCAGTCGGAAGATATGCTGGTTCATAAAGATGAAGCACATCCGGACCGCAGCTTTCAAATGGGTGTTACAGAGGATGAGAAGTATATCATGTTGATCGGTTATGAATCAACCAGCGGTAATTCACTGGCATTTAAGAAGGCAGGGCTGGATGACACACCCTTAATATGGATCGACGAGGATTTCGATGACGACTATTCGCCCATTGGCAACCACGAGAACATGCTCTATGTGCTGACCAATAACCAGGCGCCTCTCTACAGGCTGGTGGGTATCGACCTGAACAATCCCGGGAGGGAGAACTGGGTGGATATCATTCCCGAACATGAGAAAAATGTCCTGGAGTCGGCCACCCTGGCAGGTGGAAAAATCATTGCTTCATATATTAAAGATGCTTACAATTCGGCAAGTGTGTATCAGCTCGACGGTAGCCTGCTACACAAAGTCTCCATTCCGGGAATTGGTTCCATAGGAGGTTTCAGTGGAAAGATGAAAGAGAATACAGCCTTCTATAGTTTCACCTCTTTCAACTATCCTACAACCATTTTCAAATACAATATTGAAGAGAATAACTCTGAAGTGTTCTACACACCTGATGTTGACTTCGATGCAGAAGCTTACGAGACCAAACAGGTGTTCTATCCCAGCAAAGACGGAACCATTATTCCCATGTTTATCGTATATAAAAAAGGTATGGAACCGGACGGAACCAATCCCACCCTTTTATACGGATATGGCGGATTTAACATCTCCATGACCCCGTCGTTCAGTACCACACGTGCAGTCTGGCTGGAGCAGGGGGGTGTCTTTGCACTGGCCAACATCAGGGGTGGCGGAGAGTATGGAGAAGAGTGGCACGAAGCGGGTACCATATTTCAAAAACAAAATGTGTTCGACGACTTTATTGCTGCTGCTGAATATCTGATTGCAGAGAAGTATACCTCCAGCCAACGACTGGCCATCTATGGGGGATCGAACGGCGGATTGCTCATTGGCGCTGTAATCAATCAACGGCCAGAGCTTTTTGCAGTGGCTATCCCCATGGTAGGTGTGATGGACATGCTTCGCTTTCATAAATTCACCATTGGCCGATACTGGACCGTAGATTACGGATCGTCCGATGATCCCGAAGAGTTTAAATACCTGCTGGGTTACTCACCCATCCACAACATTTCGACTGAGAAGGATTATCCCGCTGTACTGGTCACAACAGGAGATCATGACGACAGGGTGGTACCTGCTCACTCCTTTAAATATTCCGCCACCCTCCAGGAGAAGTACACCGGTAAAAATCCTGTGATGATCCGTATCAATACAGATGCAGGACACGGGGCAGGGAAACCTACAGATATGGTCATTCAGGAGTATTCCGATGTATGGTCCTTTATCTATAAAAACATGAACTTTACGCCGGAATTTTAGTACTCCGAATACTTTTTTTCAAATAATTGAAATATAAATATTTAGTTATAGAGGGGAACATTGGGGCCGGGAAAACAAGCCTGGCCTGTCTGCTGGCAGAAGAGACAGGCAGCCGTCTTGTGCTTGAGACGTTCAGTGATAATCCGTTCCTGGCAAAGTTTTATGAGGATCCCGAAAGATATGCCCTCCAACTTGAGCTCTCCTTTCTATCTGAAAGATACCATCAGATCAAGACTGAACTGGCACACCGCGACCTGTTCGGACAATCTGTTATCAGCGACTATTTCCTGGCTAAATCCTTTATATTCAGTAAATATAATCTGAAAGATGACGAGATGAAGTTATTTGAGAAACTCTTCTCTATCATCAATCTGCAGGCACCAAAACCTGACCTTTATGTATACCTGCATCTCCCGGTTGAAAAACTGCTTGAAAACATTAAGCTTAGAGGCAGACCTTATGAAAAGCATATCCAGTTCGACTATCTCAAGGAGGTTCAGGAGGGATATTTTGGTTTCTTCAAATCGCAGCAAGAGATGAAAATCCTTGTAATTGATACCAGTAACCTCAATTTTGTAAATAAGAAATCAGACCTTCAACAACTTAAAAAAGTTATCTATGAAGGTGACCATAGTGTTGGATTGAATATGCTTATTTTGTAACTTATGCGTTCATTCGACCAAGAAACCTTTATTTTTGTCAAAAACATTATTAGTTTTGCACGAGGAAATATACTAACCACTAAAAATAAAGTAATCATCAAATAACCCGATTGTTATGAGAAACATCAAAAACTTTGCGATTTTTATCCTCGCAGCCGCAGTATTAAGCAGTTGTGGTGGGCTTAACAAAATGGTCAAGGATTCCAACCTTGTAAGCTACCAGGTAACTCCAGAAGTACTGGAAATGCACGGCGGTGAAGTGGATATGACTATCAACGTAAACTACCCCGTCAAGTATTTTAACAAAAAAGCTGTCGTTACTCTTACCCCCGTCCTCAGGTATGAAGGTGGTGAGACAACACTCGACCCTCTTGTGCTCCAAGGTGAGGATGTAACCGAAAACAACAAACCCATCAGTTTCAATAATGGCGGAAGTGCCAGTGTTTCTAATACTTTCACTTATGAAGATGCCATGATGATGTCTGAGCTTTACTTCAATGTAAATGCTGCCATTAAAGACAAAACGGCTGATCTGGGCGAAGTAAAACTCGCCGATGGTATTATCGTAACTCCGCTGTTGGTTCAGAACGATGCTAAAGTCATTCTGTTCGACAACCATTTCAAGCAGATTGTTCCTGAATCATATCAGGCCGACATCAAATATGTAATCAACAGGGCCGATGTTCGCCGTTCTGAAATGAAGAAAGACGAAATTTCCGGTTTGAACGAGACCCTGCAAAAAGCCAATGAAAACGAAAGGCTCGACCTTAAAGGGATTGAAATTTCAGCCTACGCTTCACCCGATGGTGAACTGGACCTGAATACCAAACTGGCCGACAAGCGCCAGAAGACTGCTACAAAATACCTGTCAGGTCAATTAAAGAAATCCGATATCGAAGTTGCCGACGAGCTAATGAGCTACCTGGCCACTCCGGAAGACTGGGATGGTTTCAAGAAAGCCATGGAAGAATCTGACATCCAGGACAAAGAGATGATCCTCAGAGTACTCAGTATGCACTCCGACCCTGTTGTTCGTGAGCAGGAGATCAAGAACCTTTCTGCTGCCTTTGAAATAATCGCTGAAGAGATTCTTCCCCAGTTGAGAAGGTCCCAGTTTACTGTGAACATGGAGAAGATTGGTTGGAGCGATGAAGAGTTGAAAGAACTCTGGACAAGCAATCCCGATACCCTGGTACTGGAAGAGCTTCTCTACACAGCTACCTTGGTTGAAGACAATGAGACCAAACTGGCCGTCTACACCAAGGCTGCTAAAGTAGCTCCCAAGTGCCTCCGCGCACATAACAACAAAGGTGTTGTTCTCTACAATCAGGGCAAACTGGAAGAAGCTGCCGCTGCTTTCGATGCAGCCAAAGCGCTTAAGGACCATGACATCATCAATAACAACATTGGAGCTATTGCTCTGAAGAATGGTGATGTAGCCGCTGCTAAAGAAGCTTTCACTGCCTCCCTGGGAGCCGGATCCAAGGTCAACTACAACCTGGGTATTGTCAGTATCAAGGAGGGTGCATATGAGACCGCTGTGAATTATTTTGGCAGTGATCCTTCCTTCAATGCTGCACTGGCTATGTACCTGAAAGGTGATAGCGAAGGTGCCTGGAGAACAGCTGCCAACCTGGAAAAAAGTGGAATGGAGTATTACCTGCTGGCAGTGATCGCTGCAGGTCAGGACAAGCCCGATGCTGCTCTTGAAAATCTGAAGCTTGCTGTTGACAATTGCAAGTCCCCACAGTACATCAAAGATCACGCTGTGAAGAACCTTGAATTCGCCAAGCTTTTCGAAACTGCCGAATTCAAAGCAATTGTTGAGTAGATTATTAGAACATCATAATAGATTAAGAGGCTGTCTCAAATGGGGCAGCCTCTTACTTTTTTACTATGGCGCGAAACAGCTCCCAGATCACGATACCTGCAGCCACTGATATATTCAGGGAGTGCTTGGTACCATACTGCGGAATTTCGATGCACTGATCGCTCATATCCACCACCCTCTGTTCCACACCCCTGATTTCATGTCCAAATACAAGTGCATATTTCTGATTGTCCGCAAGCTGAACCTGATCCAGCATAACTGCCCCCTCTGCCTGTTCCACGGAGAAGATCCGGTAACCATCCCTTTTTAATTCTGTAATGGCATCGGTTGTCTCCTCCCGGTACTCCCAATGAACAGAGTCTGTAGCTCCCAGTGCTGTTTTGTGGATCTCCCTGTGGGGCGGAGTAGCCGTAATTCCACACAGAAAAAGTCCTTCCAGCCGAAAAGCATCGGCTGTGCGAAACACCGAACCGATATTATTCAGGCTCCTTACATTATCCAACACAACCATAAGGGGGATCTTATCCACCCTCTTAAACGCCTCTGCAGACAACCTGTCCAACTCTTCATTTAACAGCTTTCTCATACGTATGCATTATAAAACGAAATTAACCATTAACATCTGTCCACGCACTACAAACTTTTAACTTTTTACTATCCTTCAAATTGCTAAATTTGTTTAAACCAATATGCCAATCATCATGAATATCCATGAATACCAGGGAAAACAGATTCTTAAACAATTCGGTGTATCCATACCCTCTGGGAAGGTAGCTACCACACCCGCTATAGCAGTTGAGGCTGCCAGTAAGATCCAGGCTGAAACCGGTGCTACAACATGGGCAGTAAAGGCGCAGATTCATGCAGGTGGACGCGGCAAGGGTGGTGGTGTTAAAATTGCTAAATCGCTGGATGAGGTGAAAGCACACGCCCAGGATATTCTGGGTATGACCCTGGTAACCCACCAGACCGGGCCCGAAGGCAAACTGGTTGGGAAAGTGCTTGTTGAACAGGGTATTTTCTACCCTGGAGAGAGTGATCCTCAGGAATTCTATATAAGTGTTTTGTTGAACCGGGAAACCGGGAAAAACATCATAATGTACTCCACCGAAGGAGGAATGGATATTGAAACTGTTGCCGAAGAGACCCCCCACCTGATTTTTAAAGAGGAGGTTGATCCGGGTGCCGGCATCCAGCCCTTCCAGGCAAGGCGCATCGCTTTTAACCTGGGATTATCGGGACAGGCCTTTAAAGAGATGTGCAAGTTTGCTATCGCCCTCTACACTGCCTTTGAAAAATCTGATGCCTCTCTCTTTGAGATAAATCCTCTGTTTAAAACATCTGACAACCATATCATGGCTGCTGATGCCAAGGTGAATATCGATGACAATGCACTTTACAGGCACGCAGATTATGCTGCCATGAGGGATCTGAACGAGGAGGATCCCACAGAGGTTGAAGCTGGTGAATTCAATCTGAATTTTATTAAGCTGGATGGAAATGTGGGCTGTATGGTGAATGGAGCCGGGCTTGCCATGGCAACCATGGATATCATCAAACTTTCGGGTGGTGAACCAGCAAATTTCCTTGATGTTGGAGGAACGGCCAATGCAGAAACGGTTGAAGCTGGATTCAGGATCATACTGAAAGATCCCAGTGTAAAGGCGATCCTGATCAATATTTTTGGTGGAATTGTGCGTTGCGACCGTGTGGCGGAAGGTGTTGTGGAGGCTTACAGATCCATTGGTGAGATTGAGATCCCTGTTATTGTCAGATTGCAGGGAACCAATGCAGAAGAGGCAAAGGTACTTATCGACAATTCCGGACTTGAAGTTCACTCTGCCATCACCCTGGAAGAAGCTGCAGGAAAGGTGAAAGAGTTGGTTGTCTAGTTTTCATTTAATTTTCGGCTATTCAGGATATCCTCCATCTGTGCCTGTAGTCTGGAGGCTTCCAGCCTGGCTGCATCTTCAAATTTGTTGGTCACATCGGCATAGATAATCGACCTGCTGACATTGACAAGCAGTCCGCATCTGTCATTCATTCCGTGGTCAGATACCTCCTTCAGACTTCCTCCCTGGCTTCCCACTCCGGGGATCAGCAGGAAATGTTCCGGAATCAATTTCCTGATCCTGGTCAGGGCCTCTGCCTTGGTGGCACCAACCACATACATCATATTGTTTACACTACCCCATTCCAATGAGGTAATGATCACCTCCTCAAACAGCTGGTTCCTGCCTTCCACATGAAGCTGCTGAAAGTCTTTGGACCCCTCGTTTGAAGTGAGGGCCAGTAATATCGCCCACTTCCCGTCAACCTCCAGAAAAGGGGAGATACTATCGTAACCCATATAAGGCGATAGTGTGATCGCATCACAATCGAGGGTCTTGAAAAATGCGTGGGCATACATATGTGAGGTGTTCCCAATATCGCCACGCTTTGCATCAGCAATAATAAACAGATCGGGATAGTTTTCCCTGATATAGGTGACAGTCATCTCCAGGCTCATATAGCCGGCAGCTCCCAATATTTCATAAAATGCCAGGTTGGGTTTATAAGCCACTGCAAACTCCTGGGTAGCATCAATAATATGCTTGTTAAACTCAAATACAGGGTACTCCTTATGAAGAAGCATTTTGGGAATCTTCTTATAATCTGTATCGAGTCCCACGCAGAGAAAACTCTTTTTACGCTTGATATTCCTGAATAGTTCTTCGGCGTTCATATGGTTAAATTTTACTGCATACCGCTCTCTTTCAAACGTTCTGCATTCTCTGCCATCCGGAGCTTTTCGATGACCTCCTGAAGATCCCCGTTAATGATGGACTGAAGGTTATAAAGTGTTAGATTGATGCGGTGGTCTGTCACCCTTCCCTGTGGATAGTTGTAGGTTCGTATTTTGGCTGAACGGTCACCCGACGATACCATGGTCTTTCGTTTCGAAGAGATAGCATCCATCCGCTTCTGATACTCCAAATTATAGAGCCTGGATCTCAGCTCCTTCATCGCTTTATCCAGGTTCTTAAACTGCGACTTCTCATCCTGACAGGTCACCACAATCCCGGTGGGTATATGGGTCAGACGTATAGCTGAATAGGTAGTATTTACCGACTGGCCACCGGGACCCGATGAGCAGTAGGTATCTTTTCTGATATCGGCCTGTTTGACCTCAACCTCAAAATCTTCAGCTTCGGGAAGTACCGCTACTGTAGCAGCAGAAGTATGTACCCTGCCCTGGGTTTCGGTTTGAGGAACGCGCTGAACCCTGTGAACGCCCGACTCATACTTCATGATCCCGTAGACCCCATCTCCGGTAACATTCATGATGATCTCCTTGTATCCCCCGACGGTTCCTTCGGTAAAACTGGTGGTTGAAGCCTTCCACCCTTTCGTCTCGAAATATTTGGAATACATCCTGTAGAGATCGCCTGCAAAAATGCTGGCCTCATCGCCTCCTGTTCCTGCACGAATCTCCACAATTGCACTCTTTTCATCCTCCGGATCCTTGGGTAAGAGAAGCAGCTTGATATCTTCTTCCAGGGAACCCAGTTGCTTCTGATAGAGATCCAACTCCTCTCTGGCCATCTCCTTTAACTCTTCATCCTTCTCCTCAGAGAGCATCTCCTTTGCACTATCAATATTGCTCAGCAGATCCCTGTATGCATTCATCGCTTCAACAACGGGCTCCAGTTGTTTGTACTCCCGGGTCAACTTTACATACCGCTTCATATCGGAGATAATTGCCGGATCGGTAATGAACTGGCCCACCTCTTCAAACCTTGCCATAACTCCCTCTAAACGGGATAATATCATATTTTCCCCCATGCCTTCATATTTCCTTAGTAATTATACTCTCCCTGCTCTCCTTTTATGGTAAGCCTCTTTTGTTCAGATTCCTCACAACGGCCCACAATCCTGGCATCAATCCCGTATTTCCCAGCCAGTTCAATAATCCCCCCGGCACTCTTCTCATCGGTATATATCTCAAACCGGTGTCCCATATTGAACACCTGGTACATCTCTTTCCAGTCCGTACCCGATTCCTCCTGGATCATTGAGAACAGCGGAGGTACAGGAAACAGATTATCTTTAATAATATGAACCTTTTGGGCAAAATGTAAAACTTTAGTCTGGGCCCCTCCCGAACAATGGATCATCCCGTCGATACGGTCCCTGAACTGCTCAAGCACCTCCCTGATCACCGGTGCATAGGTCCGGGTCGGAGAGAGCACCAGTTGTCCTGCATCAAGCCCAACACTCTCAATGGAATCAGTAAGGGATCTGCTTCCTGAATAGATAAGCTCACCAGAAACATCAGGATCAAAGCTCTCAGGGTATTTCCGGGCAAGATATCCTCCAAACACATCATGACGTGCCGAGGTTAATCCGTTGCTTCCCATTCCACCATTATAACTCTCTTCATAGGTGGCCTGACCGGAAGAAGAGAGTCCAACGATTACATTTCCCGGAACAATACGGTTCTCTATGATATCGGATCGCCTGGATCGGGCTACAACCGTCGAATCCACTATAATGGTTCTTACAAGGTCCCCCACATCGGCTGTCTCTCCGCCTGTACTGTAAACAGGAACACCCAGTTCCCGCAGTTCTGCCAGAATCTCTTCTGTCCCGTTAATAATGGCAGAAATAACCTCCCCTGGAATCTTACTTTTATTCCTGCCTATAGTTGATGAGAGGAGAATATCGCTTGTTACCCCAACGCACAGCAGATCATCCAGGTTCATCACAATGGCATCCTGTGCAATCCCTCTCCATACAGAGATATCTCCTGTCTCCTTCCAGTATATATACGCCAGTGAAGATTTTGTTCCTGCACCATCGGCATGCATCACCAGACAGTGATCGGGATCCCCGGTAAGCATATCGGGAATAACCTTGCAGAAAGCCCCCGGGAAGAGGCCCTTATCCAGATGCCTGATAGCCTGGTGCACATCCTCCTTGCCGGAGGAGACTCCACGCTGAAGGTATCGGGAGGAGCGACTCATCTCGATTAGTTTTGTGGTATATAGTCTGTTGATAGTACCCTGAATTCGGTGCGCCTGTTCACCTGGTGTGCCTTTTCCTGAAGTTCCGCACCCTCCAGCTGATTAATGAATCCCTCTGTAAGGATATCTTCCAACTCAAAGAAGTCATACTGAGTTTTCACCTTTTCATCCACCACTTTGGGTTGAGACTCCCCATATCCCTTTGCCTGTAACCTGTCGGGTGTAATCCCCTTTGAAATCAGGTAATCGACCACCGATTGGGCCCTCTTCTGAGATAGTTCCTGGTTATCAGCAGGCGTTCCCCTGGAGTCTGTGTGCGACATCAATTCAATGGTCACATTGGGGTTATCATCAAGTGTCTCCACCAGGTTATCCAATGAAACCATCGATTCGGGTCTTAGATCCCATTTCGCAAAGTCGTAAAAGATATTGGGAAGTTCGATCACATGGGTTGTAGAGGCCAGATAGATGGTCACCTCGAACTCTTTGCTCTGATCCATTCCCCGCGTAGATTCTCTCTCTTTTCCATTCAAATAACCTGGTTGAGTGGCTACAAAAACATAGTCGGTACCCGGTTTGAGCATAAATCTGAAAGTTCCTTCATCGCCGGTAGTTGCTTCCACGGTAATCCCGTCACTACCCACCGACTTAACAGTTGAACCCGGCAGAATCTGATCATTACGTTCATCCTTCACAACGCCTATTACAGAGAACTCAAGCGGCGGCAGGACGAAGGAAAAAATATCATCATTGCCCCGGCCTTTCCTGGAGGAACTGAAGAAACCTCGTTCCATCTCTGCTTCAAACACAATCCCAAAATCATCCTCGGGTGAGTTGATAGGAGGTTTCATATTCTCCAACCTCCAGCTTCCCGTCTCATCGATGGCAGCCTTAAAAATATCAAGACCACCAAGCCCTACCCTGCTGTCTGAAGAGAAATAGAGCGTACCATCGTTATGAACAAAAGGATAGAGCTCATTTCCCGGAGTATTGATCTCCTCTCCCAGGTTCACCGGATTACTCCAGCTTTCACTCTGACTTTCACGGGTAACTTTCCAAAGATCGTTCTCCCCCAATCCGCCGGGCATATCAGAAACAAAGTAGAGTGTAAGACCATCAGATGAAATGGCAGGGTGTGCACTGGTCACACTATCGCCCAGCTCTTCCAGTTCCACCTTCGGTTCGGACCACTCCTTTCCACTGGCGCTGGCACTAAGTATCTGGCAACCCATCTGCTGGTTCTTGCCTTTCTTACACCTGGTATAATAGAGGGTGGAAAAATCGGAAGAGATAGATGGGGTCCCATCCTCAAACTCGGAATTCAGACTCTCCACCGGAACAGGTACACTCCATTTCCCTTTCCTGTCGAGGGTTGAAGAGAAGAGATCGGCAAAATTCTGTCCGGTTGCTCCGTGGATCTGATTGCCGGTGGCATCTTCACGTGTAGATGTAAAATAGACCTCTGTATATCCTTCATTTACATAGCCCGGACTAAAATCCCTCTGTCTGGAGTTAAAATAGCGCATATTCTCCACAAGATACCCTGTAGGATTATCCTTCCAGTTAATAGCTGCTTTACATGATTCAATACCAACATTTCCCCGTGGGTCATCCGGAACCAGCTCCATATATTGTTTAAACTGCTCCTCGGCCTCCGGATACTTCTCATTAATGATCATCATCTGACCGTACCTGAGAAAGATAACGGGATCCTGGTAATCTTCCCTTACCGCCTTTTTATACCATAGTTCGGCAGAGCGGGCATTACCAATAATCCTGTAACACTCTCCGATCTTAAAAATAATCGCCGTCTTCTGTGTTTTATCACTCACCTTATTCACTGCATTCTTGTACAGGTCAATAGCCTCAAAATACTCTCCGGCATTGAAAGCTGCCTGTGCCCTGAAGTCTTTCTGCTTTTTCTGGCCCTCTACAGGATTGGTAGCCAGAAGAATGGCCATAATGACCAGTGATAATATTTTTATGGAATTATTCATCATCGATTGCCGTTTTATCAATTTGATAAAATTACCTATTTTTTCTATGATTATAAAACGAAAAAAGCCCCCTGTAAATTACAGAGGGCCCTTATAAATATGACTTGATAGATATAGATTAACTTGAGAACAACAACTCTCTGTATTTGGGTAATGGCCAGATCTCATGATCCACAATAAGTTCAAGCTTATCTATATGATAACGGATCTTATCCAGGAAGGGAGCAATAATTTTGGAGTAGGCTTTGGATTTCTCCTTCTCATCGTCAATCCTATTGGCCATTTTTCTGGCTTCAACCATCTCGTTTACACCGTTTTTAATGGCAGTAACATGGCCCGAGATCTCCTTGATCAGTTCGATCCTGTTGCCTGCCAGCGTTTTATACTCCTCACCACAAATCTCTTTCAATCCAAGAACATTCTCCATCAGCCTGTTCTGGTACTTCACAGCCGTGGGAACAACGTGGTTCATGGCCAGATCGCCCAGTACCCTGGCCTCGATCTGAATCTTCAAGGTGTACTGTTCGAACATCACCTCTACACGTCCTTCCAACTCAACCTCAGAGAAGATCCCCAGGTCGAAGAAGAGCTTTTTGGATTTATCGGAGAGGTAAGCTGACAATGCTTCAGGAACATCAGTTATATTGGTCAGCCCGCGTTTAGCGGCCTCTTTTACCCAGTCGTCACTGTAGTTGTCGCCTTCGAAACGGATCGCCTTGGAAGCGATGATATATTCCCTGAGTACCTGGAAGATCGCTTCATCCTTCTTCACATCTTTTTCTATGAGTGCATCAACCTCACTTTTAAACTCTATCAGCTGTTTAGCAAGTGCAGCATTTAAAATAGTCATGGGTATGGCCGGGTTGCAGGTTCCACCCACAGCCCTGAACTCGAAACGGTTCCCTGTAAAAGCAAAGGGCGAGGTCCGGTTCCGGTCAGTATTGTCCAGCAGGATCTCCGGAATTTTGCCAATATTTAGTTTCAGAGCGGTCTTCTCATCCGGGGTCATCTTTTTATTGGTCACCTGCTCCTCCAGTTGGTTAAGCATGGCCGATACCTCTGAACCCAGAAAACAGGAGAGGATGGCAGGCGGCGCTTCATTGGCACCCAGTCGATGGGCATTGGATGCAGAAGTAATACTGGCCCTCAACAGATCCTGGTGGTCAAATACTGTCTTCACTGTATTCACCACAAAGGTAAGAAACTGCAGGTTCGATTTGGGATTCTTTCCGGGAGAGTGAAGAATTACACCGGTATCGGTCGAGAGCGACCAGTTGTTATGTTTTCCACTACCGTTAATACCCTTGAATGGCTTCTCATGAAACAGCACCCTGAAACCATGATGTCTGGAGACCTTCGTCATCAGGTCCATCAGCAGCACATTGTGGTCCACTGCCAGGTTACACTCTTCAAAAACCGGAGCCAGCTCATATTGGTTGGGAGCCACCTCGTTGTGGCGGGTCTTTACAGGAATTCCCAGTTTATAAGCCTCTGCTTCCAGGTCGTGCATAAAGGCCATAACCCGCTCCGGAATAGATCCAAAGTAGTGGTCGTCCAGCTGTTGGTCCTTTGGAGAAGCATGTCCCATTAATGTGCGACCAGTCAGCACCAGGTCGGGACGGGCATAATAGAGCGCCTCATCAATAAGGAAGTACTCCTGCTCCCAACCCAGGTTGGCATTAACCCTGGTAACATTCTTATCAAAAAATTGGCAAACCTCGGTGGCAGCCTTATCCACAGCATTCAGCGCCTTTAACAGGGGGGCTTTGTGGTCAAGCGCCTCCCCTGTGTAGGAGATAAATATCGTGGGAATACTTAGGGTATTGTCAATAATAAAGGCGGGTGAAGTGGGATCCCAGGCAGTATAACCGCGCGCCTCGAAAGTGTTTCTGATTCCACCACTGGGAAAGGAGGATGCATCGGGTTCCTGCTGCGCCAGGGCGCTGCCTGAGAAGGTCTCAACCACCACACCATTACTGGTAGGGTGCATAAATGCATCATGCTTCTCCGCAGTTCCACCAGTAAGGGGCTGGAACCAGTGTGTGTAGTGGGTAACTCCCCGTTCAGTGGCCCATGCTTTCATACCTGCAGCAACAGAGTCAGCTTTTCGCCTGTCAATGGGTGTGCCTTTTTCCATAGCATCCACCACATGATTATAAGCATCCCTGGCAAGATACTTCTGCATCTTTGCCCTGTCAAATACATTGATTGCATAATAGTCCGATGTTTTGTCAGAGGGAGGGGTTACATGAAGAGGCTTCCTGTCAAAAACCTGTTCCAGTGCTTTAAATCTGATAACTGCCATAATAGATTGAATTAAGTTAATATGATATTTTTGGGTTTAATGGTGCAAATATATACTTTTTTTAACCTTACCCCCTATTTTTTAAGTGCAAAATCTATTTATTATACTATAATATTTCATTATACCCAGTTTCTTATAGCTTTTTCTGAAAAACCATTTAAAAAAAGCCACCGGTTTCTCCCCGGCGGCTTTCAATCTGTTCTGTCAGATCCAATACCTAGCGCATCTCCTCAATAAAATATTTGTAGAAAAGCGGAATGGTTTCGATCCCTTTATAAAAATTGAAGAGTAGATAGTTCTCATTGGGCGAATGGATGGCATCTGAGTCCAGCCCAAAACCCAATAATATGGATTTGATTCCCAGCACCTCCTCAAAATCAGATACGATGGGTATACTTCCACCACTTCGGACCGGAATGGGTGTTTTACCGAAACTCTCCTCAATGGCTTTGCTTGCAGCCCTGTATGCTGGGAAATCGATGGGGGTCACATACCCCTGTCCCCCGTGCAGACTCTTAACCTTAACCTTCGTTCCTTCAGGTGCTATGCTTTTCAGATGATTGATAAAAAGATCATCGATCTTCTTTGAATCCTGGTTGGGAACCAGTCGCATGGAGATCTTGGCATAAGCCTTGGAAGGCAATACCGTTTTGGCTCCCTCTTCTGTATAACCCGACCAGATACCATTTACATCCAGACTGGGCCTGATTCCCGTTCTTTCAGAGGTAGAGAATCCCTTTTCGCCCACAACTTCACCAATATCCAGCGCTCTCTTGTACTCCTTCAGACTAAAGGGAGCTTTGGCCATCTCAGCACGTTCGCTTTCCGATACCTCTATAACATCATCATAAAAACCAGGAATGGTAATATGGTTATTTTCATCGGTCAGGGAAGCGATCATCTTAGCCAGCAAGTTGGCCGGATTTCCAACAGCACCGCCGTAAAGACCTGAATGCAGGTCACGGTTGGGACCGGTTACCTCCACCTCCAGGTAGCTGAGCCCACGCAGACCCACTGTAATAGAAGGAATATCCTGTGCAATCATCGTGGTATCAGAGATCAGGATAATATCGGCCTCAAGCAGCTCCCTGTTCTCTTTACAAAACTGTTTCAGGCTTGGCGAACCAATCTCCTCTTCACCTTCAATCATAAATTTCACATTGCAGGTAAGCATCCCGTTTGCATTCATCAACTCAAACGCCTTTACATGCATAAAGAGTTGTCCTTTATCATCATCTGCTCCCCGGGCAAATATCTTCCCATCGCGTACCTCGGGCTCAAAAGGAGGCGAATCCCATAGGTCCAGGGGTTCTACCGGCTGCACATCATAGTGCCCGTATACCAGCACTGTGGGCAGCGACTCATTCACCAATTTATCTCCATATACCACCGGCCATCCAGTGGTCTCTTTCACCTCGGCATGATCGGCTCCCGCTTTCAGCAGTGCATCTTTAATATGTTCTGCCGTTTTGAACATATCATCTTTGGCTTCAGCCTTGGAACTGATGGATGGAATTCTGATCAGTTCGAACAACTCTTCCAGAAAACGGTCCTTGTGGGTCTCCACATAATCTTTAATTGCTTTCATAATATATAAGTATTATATAGTGGTTTACTTCTTCTCTATCAACTCCCTGTAGACAATTTCCAGCTCCTCATAGAACTCCTCTCCATAAACCCTTATAATGGGATCTTTCAGGAATCTGAATACGGGAACTCCCTCGCTCTTTCCCAGGATACGTGCAGGTTCACAAATACTCCACTGATGATAGTTAAGAGCAATACCCTGCTTCAGTTTTCCTACCCTGATGGGGTAGAGATGGCATGAGACCGGCTTCCTGAATGTTATGGCTCCTTCATCATATGCCTGTTCAATAGCACAGCGAGCGATGGTCTCTTCAAATACCACAAAAGCACACTCCTCCCTGCCCACCAATGGTGTCACCTTATCACCGTCATTATCGATCACCCAGGCTCCCTGCTCTCTGACGACACGTTTTCCTTCAGCCCTCATAAAGGGCAGGATCTTATCCAGTTCCAAAGCCAGTGATTCTGCTTCAACGTCCTCCAGCGGAGCTCCTGAATCACCAAAAATACAACAGTTTCCTTTACACTTTTCCAGGTGACATATAAAATGGTTCTCAAACAGCTCCCTGCTGATAATCTTCTCCCCAATCTGTATCATAAATAGATATCAATAAAAAGCAAATGTGCGAAAAAAAGAGCTGACCCGGCTCCTTTTTAATAACATCTCAACTACCCTTTAAAAAATAGCAGGCCCATAAATTGTTATATTTGTCGAATGTTAAAACAGCTGGTCATTACTTTAACCGGATTACTCTGCCTGATCCAGACAGAAGCTCAGGTCTCCTATCTCGACAGACCCGATCTGCTGGAGAAAGTTGAAATCTGCCTGCAAAATACTTATAGTTTCTCTTTCGAGAAGGCCAGAAGCATCCAGTCAGAACTATCCTCTTCCACTCCCGATCATCCGGCCCCACCGTTTCTGGAAGCTTTGATCGTCTACTGGGAAAACTTCCCGCTTGTTCCATCAAAGGAAGCTTCCAAACAGTTTATCAGTCTGATGGACCGAACCATAGAGCTGGCTATAGCGTATAGTGAAAGCAACCAGACCTATACTGAAGGAGTCTTTTTCGATCTTTTTGGAAGAGCCTTTAAAGCCATGTTCTGGGCCGATAATGGAAAATCGGGAAAGGTGATACCACACCTGGGAACCATGTACCGGTATACAAAAATGGGATTCGATCTGCAGGAGCAGTTTGCTGAATTCTATTTCTCAACAGGGCTCTATAACTACTATATCGAAGCCTACCCTATAGCACATCCCGCCTATAAACCTCTGGTCGCTTTTATGCATAAAGGGGACCGGGAACTGGGACTGACACAGTTAAATCATGCCATCAATCATACGGTATTTCTGAAGGTGGAGTCGCTACTGTTTATGTCATTAATCCAGTTGAACTACGAAGAGGATCTCAATTCAGCTGCGATCTATGCAGAAAGGCTTGTAAGGGAGTATCCAGGTAACATCTATTACCAGGGGCACCTGATCAACATCATGCTTCACCAGCACAGATTTGACAAGGTAAGAGATCTGTTATCGGTAACAGACCACCAGGAAGACAGCTATTCAGAAATGATCCGGACCCTGGCTGATGCTTTTATGGCTGAAAAAGAGCCAGGAGAGGAGAGCCGGGCCGGGAGAGGTTATATGGAAACAATTGAGTTGGCTGAAACTTTCGGACCTTTTGCCGATATATATAAAGCCATGGGTTGTATGGGATTGTCGAGGCTCTATGAAAAGAGGGGGCTACACAGTGAATCGGTAAGTTATGCCCGCAAAGCCTCTCACCTTACCGCCTACTCTTTCATTCTCGAAGAGCAGACCTCCGGGTCCAGGTAATTAACCACACCCCCACCAGGGTCAGCAATCCACCCGCCAGCTGCATTCCTGTGGGAAACACCCCCAGGAAGATCCAAGCCAGTAATAGTGTCCAGACTCCTTTGGTGCTGATAATCAAAGAGGTCTTCGTTGCCTCAATAAGCTTTAGAGCCTGGTAGGCTAAAACAATGACTATCAGCGTTTCCAGCAGAGAACCAAGAGCGAGATCCTTCCATATCCTCAGAGAGATATGAACCATCTCCCCGGATTGGAAAAAAAGAATGGCCATCACCACAGCAAGTATGAAGGAGCGTATCAGTGACATATAGCCCGGTATCAACAGGTGGTTCAAACGCCGGCCCACAATGGTAGCCAGAGAAAAGAGGAACGCCGCAGCAATAACATATGCCGAGCCGGGATCAACGAATCCGCCAAGTCCTCCCTCCCGGTAGTTAATAACAAATATACCCATGATTGTAATGACAATACCAATTACCTGTGAAGTTCGAAATCTCTCTCCCAGAAGTACAATGCCCATCAGGGTAACGAAAACCGGACCTAAATTCCCGATAAAAGAGACAACAGCAGGATTTTCCATAGCCTTTATAGCCATATAAAAAAGTCCCGTTGCGGATCCCTCCAATACAGCAATCACCACCGCAACACCTGTTTTACGTCCGGTGTCCCCCTTCACGTTATTGTAATCCCGTCGCAGCAGGAACCAGGCGCCGTTCCATACAACCCCCATGGAGAACCAGAGCAGGCCAAACTGTAGTATAGTAAGGTGGTTCAGTGCCGATTTACTGAATACAAAGGAGGCCGAAAGAGCCAGGGATGCACCCAAGGCATATATGTACCCATTTGTCTGGTGACGATTCATTTGCTATTTTCGAACTTGAAAATCCGCGCCAAATTAGTGAAA
>DAOWNM010000081.1 GCA_030642565.1 Bacteroidota bacterium
GAGGGGAGGAATCCGTACTGGCTCATCAATTGACCAATAAATGCAGTGGCTTCACGGGCCGAGGTATAGCGTTGCAATGCAAAAGCCTGTGCCTGCTCTACGGTCATGATCTGCTTGCAAACAGCCATATCCACCCTCAGCTCCTTGCGCTGACTGGTGGTACTTTCGGCAATGGCCAGCTGGTGTTCGTTCATATGGGGATAGGCCGAGTGAAAATAGGTGTAGGTCCTTTCCACCTGTGGAATATGTCCCAGAACATTACCGAAATCGTCCAGGGGTCTGTGAATATCCTGGATACCCCAGTATACTGGTGCCATCTCACCTTTTTTATAGCTCCTTCCGTGCACCACCCTGATGCGGTTGTCGGCTCCACAATCGGTATGTGAAACAATCACCGATCCATCGGCCGAAACCTTTTTGCCAACAGCAACGATAGTGCATGGATAGAGGTCTGTTGCAGCAATAAGTATAGCTGCGATTATTGAAAGTTTCATAAAAGAAACCGGTTTTCTTATTATCATATTTGGTTAATTTGTTTAAATTGAAACCCAATTTAGGAAACATTCCTGAATAACCACCCACCCTAGGAAGATGGCCCGTTTTCAATTTGAGCTGTCATGATAAAGAATTACCTGCTGATTGCATTTCGCAATGCCCGGAGAAACAAGGCTTACACACTTATTAATCTGCTTGGGTTGGCCATTGGTATCACCAGCTCCATTATGATCCTGCTATTTGTGACGGATGAGTTGAGTTATGACAGGCACAATGAGCATTTCAGGGAGATTTACAGAATCTGTATCAGGGGAAAGATACAGGGCAATGAGGTTGAGGCTGCCCTCTCCAACGCACCCATGGGCGCCACACTGAAAACCGATTTTCCTGAAGTAGAGGATTTTACACGCCTGTTCACTTTTGACGGGGATCCCAAAGTAAAGTACGAGGAGAAGGTGTTTATCGAGAAGAACTTCTACTATGCCGATTCTACCTTTTTCAATGTCTTTACGGCCCCGGTAGTCTATGGAGATCCGGAAGATATGCTAAACAGGCCCAATACAGTAGTACTCACGGAAGAGATTGCCCGCAAATACTTTGGGAATGAGGATCCTGTGGGAAAATTTTTACAGGTGGGACAGCAGGAGGAGAATTTCGAGGTGACCGGTGTGGTCAGGGGTTTTCCTGAAAATTCACACTTCCGGTTTAACATGCTGGGATCGATGACCTCCATCCACCTGGCCGATCTGACCCGGTGGCTGGGAAACAATAACTATACCTATATACGTTTACGTAAGGATTTTGATCCGGAGCAGCTTGAAAAAAAGTTCCCGGAACTGATCGCACAGCATATGGGAACAGAGCTGGAAGAGATGCTCGGATTGACTATGGAGGAGTTTTTGGCAGCTGGCAATACCTACGGTTATTTTCTGGAACCATTGAAGGATATCCACCTGAAGTCGGATCTACAGTTTGAGATTAACCCGGGTGGGAGCCGCTCCTCGGTAGTCATTTTTTCAGTAATTGCAATGTTTCTGATTCTGATCGCTTCCATCAATTTTATGAATCTGGCAACGGCCAGTGCATCCAGAAGAGCCACCGAAGTGGGGATCAGGAAAGTTGCCGGGGCAGAAAAGAACAGTCTTATTAAGCAATTTCTGGTGGAATCGTTTCTGATTACTGTTCTGGCTCTGATCCTGGCAGTGGTGCTGGTGGAACTGTTTTTACCCGGGTTTAACAGGATAGCCGGGAAAGGGCTTCAGCTGGAGGATCTGGGCACATTGCGCCTGATCATTGGTATGCTGGTTATCGGGGTGTTTGTGGGATTTGCCTCGGGGAGCTATCCCGCCTTTTTCCTCTCTTCCTTCAGACCGGTGGATGTATTGAAAAGCGGGGCCATGCGTGGGGCCAGGGGGGCTACTCTGCGAAGGATCCTGGTGACCTTCCAATTTGTGGTGACCATTGTGCTTTTCATCTGTACAATACTGATAAACAGACAGATGAATCATTTGCGGGCCAAGGATCTGGGATTCAATAAGGAGAACCTGGTGGTGATTGACAGGGTCTATGTGCTGGAGGAGCAGATAGAGGCATTTCGCCAGGAGTTGTTGAAGAATCCATCCATACGGCAGGTTACTATCTCCAGTGCAGTACCAGGCGGATTGATAGGGGATAACGCCTACCTTCCGGAGGGGGCCGCCACCAATGAAACACATGCCATCAATAATATTTGGGCTGACTGGTATTTTCAGGAGACCTATGAGTTGGAGATGATGGAGGGAAGATGGTTTCAGCAGGATAATCCAACGGACTCTTCTGCACTGATCCTGTCCGAAGCTGCGGTGAAAGCACTGAGCTTTGATGATCCTTTGAACAGACGATTGTATATACAGTTTGGTGAGGAAATAGACCATCCACATCCCATCATCGGAGTGGTAAAAGATTTTCATTTTCAGTCGCTGCACCAGGAGATCAGACCCCTTATCATACAGTTTAACAGTGGAAGTAACTACCAGATGTCGGTCAGGATCGGTGGCAACGATACAGGAAGGACACTGGAATATATCGAGAAGACCTGGAACTCCTTCAGGGAGCAGCAGCCTATTCATATGACCTTCCTGGAGAAGGATCTGACAGCACTCTATAATAATGAAGAAAAAACAGCTACTATTTTTAATATCTTCTCGGTGCTGGCCATTTTTATTGCCGCGCTGGGACTGTTGGGACTGGCCTCTTTCAGTGCAGCACAGCGCACCAAGGAGGTGGGTATCCGAAAAGCCATGGGGGCATCCATTGCAAGTGTCCTCCTGGCCTTATCCAGGGAGTACATCTGGCTGATCCTTTTGGCTACTATAGCTGCATGGCCGCTGGGTTACTTCTTTATGAAAGAGTGGTTGCAGGATTACCCGTCGCGCATTGATATGGATCCCGGGGTCTTTATCCTCAGCTCACTGATGGCCTTTGTTATTGCCGCGGTAACAGTGCTCCTCCGGGTCTACCAGTCTGCCTCCGCCAATCCGGTAAAATCCTTACGCTATGAATAATAATTATGAGAAGCTGGCCGATGAACTTGACCGGATCCCCAATGGGTTCCCCAGGACCAAAAGTGGGGTGGAATTAAAGCTGCTGGCCAAACTTTTTACCCCTGAAGATGCGGCCCTCGCGGCCACATTGCGTATGAAATCCAAATCTCTGACGGAGATTGCTGAAGAGAACAAAATTAAGGAGGTAGAGGCCAAGTCGAGGCTTATAGGTATGGTGAAACGGGGCCTGATTGATCTGAAACGTGAGGAGGGCAGGGGATTTGTGTTTCACCTGATCCCTTTCGTAGTGGGATTTTATGAACGTCAGAATGCAAAAATCGATAAAGAATTTGCTGAGCTGTTCGAGCAGTACTATCATGAGCGTTTTCACGAAACCATGCTTTCCCAGCCTTCGGTTCACAGGATCATTCCTCTTGAGAAAACAATACCTGTGAATATCGATGTGATGCCTTACGAAAAAGCATCTACCTACCTGGACCAGGCTAAATCGTGGGGTGTGCTGGACTGTATATGCCGGGTCCAGAAAAGGCTTATCGGACAGGGGTGTCACCATACTGTGAAGAACTGCCTGGTTTTCTCACCCAAACCGGGCGCTTTCCAAAAGTCTGAAGAGATTGAATCCCTTACCAGGGAAGAGGCTCTGGAGATCCTGGCCGAAGCGGACAGGGAAGGACTGGTACATTCCATCAATAATGCCCAGACAGAAGTATATTATGTTTGTAATTGTTGTACATGCTCCTGTGGGGTATTGAGGGGGATGGTAGAATACGGAAGTGAAAACTCCATTGCCCGTTCCGATTTTTATGCTGTTGTGGATCCGGATCTCTGCAGTGGCTGTGAAGCCTGTTTGGATCGCTGTGTTTTCAATGCAATGGCCATGGTGGATGGTATCTGTGAGGTGAAACGTGTAAGTTGTTACGGCTGCGGTCTCTGCATCAGCACCTGTGAAACCGAAGCGTTATCGCTGGTTAAGAAAAGCCCTGAAGAGCTAAACCCGCCACCTGTTGATGATGAAGCATGGCGAAGGGTTCGGGCTGCATCAAGAAACAGTTGAGTATGTTCAGAAACTACATACTGGTCACTTTCAGGAACCTTTACAGGGAAGGTTTACCAGGCTGCCCTGCTGAATCCGGTCAGTTGCCTGAGCTACGAATGATCATATGTCATTATCGCCCCTGGCGGTTTAAATACCTTGGATGTGCAGGAGCCTCTTCGGAATATAACCTGCCCTCCAGAGCATTCACACGATAATCCCTGCTGGCATCATAATAGGAATCTGACAAATCAATCTTCGATATCAGCACTCCGGGCTGGTCAGCTGGAAGTGTATGCCTGATCAGGCCGTCCGGTGTAATGAAATGGCAAGGCCAGCTGCTGGCTGCAGAGGAGTTGGTCAGGGAGATATAAAAATGGTTGGTTGCTGCCCGTGTCTGGGCGGTAACAGGCATAATTTTCGGGTGTATCCCACCCGGTTTCTGTCGTGCATTGTAAAAGGATTGAAAGATGAGATCCACATCCTGTTTTTTATATTCCCGGTAGAGTTCAGGAAACCTCACGTCGAAACATATTAATAGTCCACATTTTATCCCGTTAATATCGAACTCTACAAAGTGATTGCCGGCGGAGAAGAATTTCAGATCACCTTTGGTACAGAACCTCTTATCATACCTGTCGATGATTTTACCAGAAGGATTAATAACATACAGGCTATTAAGGGGTTTGATTGTGTCTGAAAGTTCATGAATGGATCCCAGGAGCACCCACATGCCCAGTTTTTGAGCAAGGCTGGTGATTGAATCGGTATGGCGATGCAGCATCTCCCATTGAAAACCCTCCATGGTTTTCATATCAACTCCCGGATAACCTGAAAGTGCGCATTCCGGGAAATGGGCCAGAGAGGCTCCCAGTGCATGCGCCTCTTCCATCTGATCCATGATCCATTTTGCATTGCCCATAATATCATTGGAAACAGGGAATTGACAGGAGGCTATGATAAGTACTTTACTCTCCTCCTCTGGCGATCTCATTTGTCCTGCAAGAGGAAAAGAAATCATGGTGAACAGTAGCATGGAAATGCAGATGCTGCAGCGGGTTTTATCTTTTTTTCTATTCATGGAATAAGATTAGTTAATCGCTGTGATCCAGATTGGGATAAAAACAGCCACAAACACTGCGATACCGATCTGCCTGTAATAGTTGGTGACAAACAAACCGGTTAGTACAAGCAGATCATCGGGGTCCTGGTATTCAATGGTCCCTTTCAAAAATCCACCTGCAAACTTCATATGTATACCCTGATCATCAAACAGGCTCCACCTGGTCTGCCATCCATTGTCATACTTCCAGTAGATGGTACGATCGGTGAACCGTATGGTGGCTTTGCTCATCCATGAATTGTATGAGATGGTCCCGATTATCTGATCGGTATTTGCATCAATAATCCGGGTCTCCTGCTTAAATAAGCCAGTTGTTTTGAAACGGTATCTCTTTTGGTGGATCATACCGTCGGATGTCTGCCTGAATGTATGATCCTCCAGTTGTCCCAAAGGCTCTTTGCCTGAAAATATCTGATAGGTTGTGGAGAAGGGGCCTTTTTTCCAGTTTAAATGTGTTTTCATCATTTGTAATTATGATTTTTTGATTAAGAAAAATCATGTTCGTTTCATATGGGGAGCTATTTATCGCATAAATATAGATTTTTTCTTTTTTGCTGTGACATTTCGGCTGCTCGTACGTCTATATGGAAACTTCTATCAATGCTGAAGAACTATATTCTTGTTGCCCTGCGGAATCTTTGGAGACACAGGGGATACACTTTAATCAATATTTTTGGTCTCACTATCGGTCTGGCCAGCACCATTTTCATCCTGCTTTATGTGATCAATGAGATGACCTATGACCGGTTTCATGAGAAGTCGGACCAGATCTACCGGGTCTGGATCTCGGGAAGCATGCCGGCCACTGAGATGCGACATGCTGTTTCATCACCTCCCATGGCAGAAGCACTGCTGAATGACTACCCTGAAGTGGAGCAGTCGGTCCGACTCAGAAAAGCGGGCGGATGGATGGTGAAGCGGGGCAATGTAACTTTTCACGAGACAGATGATGAGTTTATTTTTGCCGATTCAACATTTTTTGATGTCTTCAGTTTTGAATTGTTGAGGGGTGACCCCGGCACCTGTCTGACGGAGCCCCGAAGCATTGTTCTTACCGAGGAGTATGCACAAAAATATTTCGGAGATGAAGATCCCATCGGGCAGACCTTAAAGATTGAACAGGATACCAACTTGTCTGTAATCACCGGGGTGATGGCAGACTTTCCCCAGAATTCACATTTCCACTGTAAGATGCTCGGCTCCCTCACCACACTGAGAAGTAGCAGGAGCACCAACTGGATGAATCACAATTACTATACTTATGTGGTTTTGAAAGAGGGAACAGATCCTGAAGAGTTTGAATCGGGTTTACGGGAGATGCTTGTCAAATATGTGGGACCCATGCTGGAACAGTTCATGGGGGTAGATGTGGTGCAGTTTGAAGAGTCGGGGAATTCATACGGGTACAAAGTTCAGAAGCTTACTGATATACACCTCCATTCGGATTTGCAATATGAGCATGAACCCAATGGGAACCCGCTTTATGTATTTGTCTTTCTGGTGGCGGCCATCCTGATGCTGGCCATGGCCGGGGTTAACTTTATGAACCTGGCCACTGCACGTTCGACCACCCGCGCCAGGGAGGTCGGTTTAAGAAAGGTGGTGGGCAGCAAGCGATCGCAGCTGATTGTCCAGTTTCTGACTGAATCGGTGCTGCTGAGCCTGATATCACTGGTGGCGGCGGTGGCGCTGGTCTACCTCTTTCTACCCGGTTATAACAATATGATCCAGCTGACTCTTCAATTTGATATTTTTGCTCAATCCTGGATCATCCCGTTGCTAATCACCTTTGCCATCATTATTGGGGTTGCGGCCGGCAGTTACCCGGCTTTTATACTGGCCTCCTTTAAACCGGCTGCTGTATTTAGCTCAGAAAAGAGCAGTACGGGCAGGAGCCTGCTCCGAAGTGTGTTGATTGTTCTTCAATTCACGGTGACCATTGTTATTCTCATTGGAACCATCGTGGTGAACCGGCAGCTGCACTACATGCAGAAAAAAGAGCCCGGCTTTGATAAGGAGAACCTCCTGCTGGTGAAGAGATCGGATGTACTTGAGGGCAGGATCGATGCATTTAAGGATCAGATTGTTCAGCACTCCAATATAATTACTGCCGCCAATACAACCCATATCCCCACTAATCAGTATTCGGACAATGCGCACTGGCTGGAAGGGTGGGACCGTGGCGAGCTTTTCACCCTGGCCACTTCACGTGTAAGTTATGACTTTGACAGGGCCATGGGTATGGAGATGGTCAACGGAAGGTTCTTCAGCCGCGAGATGCCCTCCGACTCCTCCGGTGTTGTAGTCAATGAAGCAACTGTGAAAGCACTTGGATTAGAAGACCCATTGAACACGAGATTTCTGGAACCCGGAGAGGAGGGGGAAGAGGACAGATTCAAACCCATTATCGGTGTAGTTAAAGATTTTCATTTTGCCTCCATGCAAACAGAGATTGCGCCCATGGCCATGCATTTTATGCCGGGTAACTGGGAGGGTATAATCACCATCAGGCTGGGTGAGGGCAACCGGGTTGAGACTGTTGCATTTGTGGAACGTACCTGGAAAGAATTTATCAGCGAAGCTCCCTTTGAATACTCCTGGATGGATGAGGAGTTCGACAAGTTGTTTGCCACTGAACGTCGTACCAGTCAGATTCTGCTGGTCTTCTCGATTCTCTCCATCTTTATTACCTGTCTGGGTCTGTTGGGACTGATTTCATATACCACCAACCAGCGTACCCGGGAGATTGGTATAAGAAAGATCATGGGTGCTTCGGTTCAGGTTGTGATGCGTCTTCTCTCCCGGGAGGTTATCAACCTGCTGGCCATCAGCGGACTGATCTCCATACCCGTCTACTTTGGTATAAGGGCATGGTTGCAGAAATTTGCCTATCATATCAATTTTCAGGTGGGTGTATTCTTTCTGGTGCTGGGACTGGTCACCACCCTGGTCCTGCTCCTGGCCATGCTAACTGTGAGCTTTCATTCTTACCGGGCGGCTACTGCCAATCCGGCTGAAAGCATCAGGAACGAATAAGATTTGGTTCACTCATGAATGATCTCTATTTTTGGTATTCATTTAAGAATCTGAAAATATGAGACAGCTGTTCTTTGTTTGTTTGCTTACTCTCTTTGTCCTGGCTGGTTGTTTCACCAAACAGGAGATGGAGCGGCCCAATGTGATTGTGATCCTTACAGATGATCAGGGGTGGGGGGATCTGAGTGTTCATGGGAACAGCAATATCAATACCCCCAATATCGATGCGCTCTCTGCAGCGGGAGCCTCACTGGAAAACTTTTATGTATGTGCGGTCTGCTCGCCTACGCGTGCCGAGCTGATGACCGGGCGCTACCATTTCCGGGGCGGTGTATACAGCACCGGGGGCGGAGGAGAGCGGCTAGATATGGATGAGACCACCATTGCGGAAATCTTTAAAGCGGCAGGCTATAGCACTGCAGCCTATGGCAAGTGGCACAACGGTATGCAGTATCCCTACCATCCCAACGGGCGGGGCTTTGAGGACTATTATGGTTTCTGTTCCGGCCACTGGGGCAACTACCATTCTCCCATGCTGGAGCACAATGGACAAATCGTTAAGGGAGATGGTTTTATTATCGATGATTTTACCGATCACGGTCTCTCATTTATAGAGGAGCACGCCGATAGCCCCTTTTTCCTCTACCTTCCCTTTAATACGCCACATACCCCTTTCCAGGCGCCACGGGAGTACTGGGAGCGCTACAGGGAGAAACCGATCAACATGTTGTCGGAATCGGACAGGGAGGATATCAACGACACCCGTGCGGCCCTGGCCATGTGTGAGAACATTGACTGGAACGTAGGCCGTATCGTGGACAAAACCAGGGAGCTGGGGATCGATGAGAACACCATCATTATCTATTTCTGCGACAATGGTCCCAACCGCTGGCGCTGGAACGGCGGAATGAAGGGGAAGAAGGGTTCTGTGGATGAAGGGGGCGTACGTTCGCCCATGTTTATCAAATGGCCCGATAAGATCAAAGCAGGGAAGAGGGTTGATCGGCTGGTCTCCGTTATCGACCTGCTGCCTACCCTTAGCGAGATGTGCGTCATCCCCTATGAAACCAATCATCCGCTGGATGGGATCAGTGTCAAAAAGAGCATCATGGAGGATAAGACCGGGTGGGAAGACCGATATATCCTGAACTACTGGGGTGGCCGGTTGAGCATCCGGAGTCAGCAATACAGGCTGGGACACAAAGGGGGACTCTATGATATTAAGGCCGACAGAGGTCAGAAGAGGGACCTCAGCGATCAGCTGCCTGCCATTAAAGCAGAGATGGAAAAGGTGGCTGAAGATTTCCGCCTTCAAATTGAAACGGAGTTGCCCAAGGTGGATCCGCGTCCCTTCTACCTGGGCCACCCGGCATTAAAATACACCCAGATCCCCGCCCGCGACGGGAAGGCTCATGGCAATATTCAACGCTCCAACCGCTATCCCAACTGCTCATTCTTTACCAACTGGACCCGCCTGCAGGATAGCATCACCTGGCAGGTGGAGGTGCCAGA
>DAOWNM010000179.1 GCA_030642565.1 Bacteroidota bacterium
GATAATTAATTTTTTCATAATAATTTGTTTTTTGGGGATTAGACTATCAATGAGACGTATAAGTCAAGTATTTTGTTGACAATTAATGGTTTATTAGCATCAATATGTAGCACTCCTTTCCTTAAATCAGCTGCCCGATAAGATTAGAGATAAAAAGTGTAGACCCCTACACTGGTCTCCTGACTGAAGCGGTAATTTTTAATTAAATTATCAAAGGTTTCAAAATATTCATTTGCCTCAATCGTCTACAGAAGCAGAAGGCAATGATTAAGTAATGACCGCCGCAGACAGAACATATATCGATCAACTGGTAAAAGAGGAGCAGGGAAGGTTGCTGGGCTTTATCCGTAAAAGGGTAGCCCACGAGGAGGATGCCCGGGATATCGCGCAGGATGTCTTCTACCAGCTCACTGTTGGGTTCGACGATATACGGTCGGTCACCTCCATCACCTCCTGGTTGTTTACGGTGGCACGCAACCGGATTACAGATTATTTCAGGAAAAGCAAACCGGAACTCCTCTCCGACAAGGTGGTGGCCGGTGCAAACGGGGAAGAGGGTTCCCTGATGCTGGAGGATATACTACCCTCCCTTACCCGCTCTCCGGAAGATGAATATATGCGGGGGGTGATCTGGGAGACCATCGAGGCGTGCCTGGACCGTTTGCCGGAGGCGCAGCGGGAGGTATTTGTGTTGAACGAATTTGAAGAGAAGAGCTTTAAGGAGATCTCGGCACTCACCGGTGAGGGGATCAATACGCTCTTGTCGAGAAAAAGGTATGCGGTGACATACCTGCGAGAACAGTTAAAGGAATTGTATAATCAAGTTAAAATCAAATAGTTATGAGAACAAATAAATTTTTCTATTATGGCAAGTTTGTGGTATTGGGGATCGCCGGAATGATCCTGTTTACCTTTGTGGTGATGTGGCTCTGGAACTGGCTGGTGCCTGAGCTGTTTAACGGTCCTGTAATTGTCTTCTGGCAAACCCTGGGATTGCTTGTGTTGTCCAAGATCCTCTTTTCAGGGATCGGCGGAGGCCACAGCAAACACCCCGGACCTAAATTCGATGATAAGTGCGGGGACCGGGACAAATGGAGAAAGAAGTTCGAAGACAAAATGAATGGCAAGGTGGAGGAGAAAGATGTGGAAGGTGAGGTGGTAGAACCAGAATAGTCTGCCACTGGTTTTAACACTCGTAAAATGAACTGCGGGGGCATGCACGGGCATGTGCTTCGCGGTTTTTTTTTGTAGTTTTGGTATACCAACCTTTTGTACAATGAAATATAGAACACTTCTGCTCTCCGCACTCCTCTTTGTAATGTTTGTTCTTCCACGCAACACCAGTGGCCAGGGAATCATTCCGCAGACCACTCAGGAAGAGGCTACCCAGGCTGAACCGGACAGTGTTGCACTGCAGCCTTTTCCGGCCACCGGGATCACCGAGGCATTTGGCACTGCCCACAACCTGATCAACGCGTCATTGAAAAAGCATTTGACCGAAGAGGTTGTTATTGGTTACACCACCCAGGTGGATACAATATTTTACGGTATCAATAGATTCCTGGGCGACACAACCATCTTGACCCTGGAGGGTGCTGGTGTCAGGGCGCTGAATCAGATCAGTCAGCGTGCTCTGTTCTTTATGGATGAGATTGATGCGTTGCAGGGTCGACTTTCCAGGGTAGCCATTGAACTTGAAAGTGAATCGGAGCTGCTTTTGGGTAACATGCAGAGGTGGCACATTACACTGGAGCAGGGATCGAAAGATAAAGCGTTGGAAGCAAGGGTGATACGCATCGAAAGAACCATCCACAGAATGGACTCGGTCAGGAATCTGCTCCAGGAAGATCTGGTATTTATACTGGAGGAACAGGACAAACTTGCTGATAAAAAAGCGGCGCTGGAGGAGGTGGTCTCCAGGGTGAAGGCTCAGAAGGTGCAGTTTGGAGAGACCATGCTTACCAGGGATATGCCCGGCTTTTTCAGGGACCTTACCAATCTGCGCGATTCAACCCTGATCCGATCGCACGTGGAGGGGTTCAATGGATCGATCAAAGCCGACCTGGTCATGTTGAAGTCAAGCTACGCGCGGGCCATGATCACTGCAACGCTGATGATGCTGGCACTCCTTGCTTTCTCGGTCTGGTTCAAGAAAAACCATGCCCGGCTGATTTCTGAAGAGTATTTGGAATTATCGGAATTGCACCTGACCATCATTAACTCCCCTGTGGTGACCTCACTATTTGTGGTGGCGCTGATAATCCGCATCCTGATCCCCGGTCTGCCTCAGACATTCTTCGCCATTAATGTGTTGATCATGATGGTCTCCATGTCCATCCTTGTGATCCGGATCTATGGTAGCGTATTCCGGAAATGGATTATTGCGCTGGTGGTTGTAGCCAGTTTAGTCGTTCTGTATGATCTCTTCTACCATCCCGGAATTCTGATCAGGATCGTGTTGCTGGGGTTGTGTTTTGCAGGACTCTGGCTCTTCACCTGGGTCTACAGAAGGAGACCATTTTTTGAATTGATCAAAAACAGATTGATATACAGGTTTTTCAGACTACTGCTGGTGGTATTTATAGTGCTGCATTTCACGGCAATTATAGCCAACCTGGTGGGTGCATTCCGCCTGGCCGAGTTTTTCACCCTGATCCCGTATCAGATCACCGTCCTGGCCATCGCGATCCAGGTCGCTACCAAAGTTGCCGCTACCATTCTCTTCCTGGCCCTCTCCAGCAACTACCTTCAGAAACTCAATGTGATCAGGGATGAATTCCAGGTTATCTGCCGCAAAAGCATCTGGCTGATCGATTTTCTTCTTTTGCTTATCTTATTTTCCATAACACTCAGGATATTAGGGGTAAAGGATATAATATTTGACTGGGGCAGGGGAGTCCTTACCGATGGAATAAAGATAGGGGAGGTATACATTACACTGGGCAATATCCTGATCTTTATCTTTGTGATCTGGCTATCGGTGATGATATCCAGGATTGTCAGCCATGTACTGGAGAAAGATGTCTTTACCCGGGTGAAGACTGCCAAAGGGGTGCCCAGCACAATTATCCTGATGATCCGGATCGTCCTGATCTCCGGTGGTTTCTTCCTGGCTGCTGCAGCTTCAGGGATGAAGCTGACCAACCTCTCTATTATACTGGGTGCCTTCTCGGTGGGGATCGGTTTTGGCTTGCAGAACATCGTTAACAACATGGTATCGGGACTGATCCTGGCCTTCGAGCGACCCATCAAGGTGGGCGATGTGGTGCAGGTGGGCGAATTGATGGGCACGGTACGCTCCATTGGTCTGCGATCCAGCACGGTGAAGGGTTTTGACGGTGCCGAGGTGATCGTCCCCAACGGCAACCTGATCTCCAACGAGATGATCAACTGGACCCTTTCGGACTCCAACCGCCGGATGGACATCCGGGTAGGGGTGGCTTATGGAACCGATCCGGAGGCGGTGCTGGCGATCATGGAGAAGATTGCGGAGGAGCATACCGGGGTGCGGAAAAAGCCGGAACCCAAAGCCTACTTTATCGATTTTGGCGACAGCTCGCTGAACTTCCGGCTGCTGGCGTGGGCCCACCTGGATATCCGCCTGGGAGTGGAGAGCGAGATCAATGTGCTTATCAATAAAAAGCTGGCCGAAGCAGGCATTGAGATCCCCTTCCCGCAGACCGATCTGCATATCCGGTCTGATGCCACCAAACCGAAGCCGGCAGTCAAACCCAAACCAGCGGCCAAATCTAAACCCGCATCCGGGAGCTAATACTTCTCGAATCCGATTTCGCGGGTCCGCCCGTTTGCCGCACTGAACCCGGTGACCCGACCGGTATTGTCGCGCTGGAAGACCAGTTCGCCGATAAAGTATATATCTCCCTTATAGGTGTCCTCTTTCACAGCCGAAAGCTCAATCTCCTTGGTATTCCGGATCAGGAGCATCAGCGTGGTGTCGCGGAGCTCAAGGGTGTAGAATGTCTCCAGCTCCTTGCTAAAGAACTTCCCGGTGAGCGCCTGGAGCTCTTCAACAGTGGCCTCGTATGGAGCTACCCGCTCCAGTTCGAATTTCTGTCCCCCCTGGGAGTGCACCGCACCGGTCACTTTTCCCTGCTCGTCTCTCTTGAACTCAATGGTAGCTTCAACACCTTCATACTTAAAGAGCGTTTCTGATTCAGGAATCAGTTTGGCTTCGGGCTGTCCAGCCATGGCCATTTTGAGGGTCCCGTTTACCACACTGAACTCCAGTGTGAATCCCATTCCCGCCACTATGTATTTCCCGGCATAGGCTTCCAGCACACTCTCCGGTACAGAAACCCCGGAAGAATCGGTCACCTCTCCGGCATCCTCTTTTTCCTCTACGGGTTCCATCTCATCTCCAAAGTATAATTCAGCCATTTCAAAGGCGATTCTCCCTGCATCAAAGCTCGCATTGTTGCTCATGGCAACCACTCCGGCATCGATCTCGGGGAAGTAGGTTGCGAAGGCCCTGTGGGCCAGGTCGGCCCCTCCATGGGAGTAGAAGGTCAATCCCCTGAACTCATCCACCCCTATGCCCAGTGCATAGGTCATGGTATCGCCGTTATTTAAGGTATCGACAGTCACCAGCCGGTTTACCAGCTCTTCACCCCCCAACACAGGGTTACTGAAATTGGCCATCCATTTACTGAAATCCTCCACGGTGGTATAGATTCCTCCGGCCCCATAAGCAGCATATAGATCGCCCGCTTCATGATACCCGGTGGAATCCGGCACATACCCCTGTGAAGCACCCGGAATGATCACTGAAGGATTGGCCCTCACCACGGAGGAGGTCATGCCCAGGGGAGCGAACACATTCTCCTCCATCCAGTCGGGAAACTTCTCTCCGCTGATTCGCTCCACGATTTCGGCAAGCAGAATAAAGGCCGAGTTGTTGTAGTTGTACTCCTCTCCCGGAGCGGCCTGCAACTCCTCCTGGCGTTTCAGGATATCGATGACCTCCTGGCGCCGCAGTACATCTTCACTTTTCCAGCCGGTCATGGGCATCAGGTTGAACACCTCCCTGAACCCGTTGGTGTGGTTGAGCATGTTTTTAAGTGTCACCACCTTGCCCAGGTCGGGTAGTTCGGGTATATGCTTTCGTACATCATCCTCCAGCGACAGCTTTCCCTGCTGTTCCAGCAGCAGGATGGCAAAGGCCGTAAACTGTTTGGATACAGAACCGATGTTGGATGGAGCGGTGATGGTAAAAGGTAAACCATGGGTGAGGTTGGCCATCCCGTATGCTTTTGAAAAAATCAGCTCCCCATCGCGTATCACTCCAACTACCCCTCCCGGCACACCTTCCCCGGAAAATGGATTAAACAACTGGTCGGCACGCTTTTTCGGCTCAGTGGCAATGGGCTCCACAATCTTCAGTTCGATGGTGTACGACCCGCTCTCCTTTTCAAATGGTTTTACCACCAGCAGGTATTCACCCGCCTTCTTTATCTCGAACCAGAAGTTCTCGGGACCCACACCAGGCCCGTCGAATTTTCCAAGAGAGATTCCTGTTGAATCGCATAGGGAAACAACCACATCGACCGACAGCTGGTCGCAGACCCCGTAGATGTAGGTATCGGCACTGAAATCGAAGTAAAATGTATCGGGACTCTCCATCTCCAGTGTTCCTTCCACAACCTCTCCCAACTGCAAATCGCCGGAGAATTCAACAGAGTCACTAATGGTACAGGCAGCCATAAAGAGGGCCGCTACAAAAAATAAAGCAAAATTTTTCATTGGTTTCATGGTTAATGGTGGGACCTGAAATTTACAACATTCTTACGATGCCAGTCAATACTTGTATACTTTTTACACATACCCCGATTGGTTTAATATTTGTTAAATAGGCATGTATATTGACTGAAATAACAGTAATATCATACCCCCAATCGACTTACC
>DAOWNM010000089.1 GCA_030642565.1 Bacteroidota bacterium
CGAAGAGCTATCATTTCTGCCTCGATTCCCACAAAGGTAGGGTCAAGTCCGGGAACACCCATCTCCATCCGTATATACTCCTCCCCGGTAATATCCTCAATATCATTGACGATCTTAACAAGCTCTCTGATGGTAGCTTTCCCGGCAGGATGAATACCAAAGGCATCTATCACTTCATTAACAACTTCTGACGGTATTGGAGTCGATTTCATATTAAACAGTTTAACATTCCAACAATTCTTGCCTCTCTATTCTAATCCTTGAATCCACCACAAGCAGCTGATCTCCGCATCCCATCAGGGGATTCAGGTCAAGTTCTGCAATATGATCATTGTCGCTGAGCACCACAGAGAGCCTTACCAGAATCTCCTCAAATGCACTGATATTGATTCCCGGCTGTCCCCGCATTCCTTCCAGCATTTTAAAGCCTTTCAGGGAACGGATCATCCCTCCGGCCTCTGCCATCGACAACGGGACAAGTCCTGTTGCCATATCCCTCATGACCTCCACATAGATACCACCGAGGCCACAAAGAATGATATGTCCAAAACCGGGTTCATATTTTGCCCCAACAAACAGCTCAATCCCCTCCAGCATCGGCTGCAGCAGTACACCTGTGGCACCTTCAATTCTTAACATGCGATGAAAATGCTCCATCAGGTCAATATCATTATCGATCCCCAGGGCCACACCACCCACATCCGATTTATGAACCGGTCCAACCACTTTCATAACAAGGGGAAAACCTGTTTGATGTGCCAGGCGATCGAGTGATTCTTCATCGGTTGCTACTTCCTCGCTTACCCGAGGTATACCTGCAGCATCCAGGATTTTTTGAATGACCCTAGGGGCCAGATACCCCTCTTCGGACCGGTCGATCAGCTCCCTGATGGTTTTCAGATCGAACCCCTCTGGGGTGAAAGCCTCTTCGGCAGGTGCTTCTGTTCCATATACAAGGGTTAATGCCTCTCCCAATTGCACCTCGTCGGGAAAATTGATGGTACCATGAGATAGAAACGCCTGAACCTCCCTTGCGGCAGTGGTCAGAGAAGGGAGAACCGGGTAGATCGGCTTCCTGCACTGCTGCATCTTCTGAAAAAGCAGATCATATACATCAAAAACCGGGGCGAGACCGGGAGTGCCAAAGATGACCACTATGCCATCAATCTCTTTGAAGAAGTGCTCACAATAATCTATACATTTTCCCAGCTGCTCAGCATTGCCGGTAGCCAGCAGATCGATGGGATTTGAAGCAGACGATCCCGGGTAGAGATGCGTGAGCAGCTCATCCACTTTGGGCCCCTCCAGGTTGGGAACATCCATATCCCCCTTGGCCAGTTGATCGGTGAGCATCACAGCTGGTCCGCCGGCATGGGTAATAATGGCCAGGTTCCTGCCCTTCAATAGTGGATGGAGCATTACCGAAGCCACGGTGGTCAGCTCCTCCCTGCCATAACATCGTACAATACCTGCCTTGCGGAAGAGCGCATCAACAGCCATATCGGAACTGGCCATGGCACCCGTATGGGATGAAGCTGCCCTGCTGCCCGCATCGGTTGTGCCCGCCTTGATGGCTGCAATTTGACACCCTTTCCCGATCAGGGAGGTGGCATGCCTGAGCAGACGGCCCGGATCCTTGATGGTTTCAAAATAGAGCATCTTTACCCGTGAAGAGTGTTCCTCACTGTATGTTTCATCCAGATATTGCAATACATCTTCCACGCCCATCATGGCAGAGTTCCCAACCGAAAAAACATGGTTAAACCTGAGCCCTTTCTGTAGTCCGGACTCCATGATAAATACAGCTGTAGCACCGCTCCCGGAGATAAAATCGCATCCCTGCGGATCCAGGTTTGGAATGGGCAGTGTAAAGACACCCTGGTAAGCCGGGGTCATTACACCAATGCAATTGGGGCCAATCAGGACTGCATCATGCTTTCTGCAGATCTCGACAATCTCCTTCTCAATCTCTGCTCCTTCACTATTCTCTTCACTGAACCCTGCCGAAACAATAATAAAGGCACGGGTCCCTTTGGTCTCAGCCAACTCTTTCACAATTGATGTGCAAAGCGTTGCGGGAACAGCCAGGAAAGCCAGTTCAGTCTGAGGTAAATCCCGGATCTCCCTGTAAGAAGGCAGTCCCTGTATCTCATCCTCTTTGGGATTCAGCGAATAGAGCGATCCTTTGTATGTTCCGGACCGAATATTATGGAAGAGTTTTCCTCCTGGCTTAGAGGTATTATTGGATGCTCCTACAACGACAATGCTCTCAGGATTAATAAGTTGGCGATTAATCATTCGAATCAGTTTAATAGATTCAAAGATAACAAAGCAGATTTGTGTCTTCGCCGGATAGGGAGTGTCTTAGAACACTGTCCAACAACAGGAATAAAAAAAAATAAGGCAAGTTGCTGCTCTTCCTAAAACCCTCAAAAGATTCGCAACTTGCCTTGCACCCCAACAATTACTTTTCAGCTATATTAACCAATAAGTGGAAGATTTGTTGCATTGTTAATGCGCTTTTAACAAATGGAAGATGTTTTTTAACATTTCACCCCGCCAGTACCGATTTCACTTTAACCCCCTGCAGCCTTCCCAGCTTTCCCGTGAGTGATCCGATCAGATCTGTATTTCCTTCAAGTACAAGCGAGATTACACTGGTGGAACGATCCCTGAGCGGAATTCCCTGTCGGCCCAGGATCAGGTCGGCATGTTCAGAAATGATGGCATTGATCCGGTGAATATCACCCCCTTCACTGACCAGTACAATCACTGCTCCGATACGTTGTTCCATCTAACAAATATACTAATAAATGAGTTCTCTGACGGCATCAAGCAGCGGTAAGAGGTCAGGTTCATCTGCACCGTTCAATTTTTTATGAAAACGGATCACCCCCTCGCCTGCTACTGAAGATGCTGTTGTTTCAAGCGGAAACAGAAGAAGATTCTCTTCCCCGATATGAACAAGCGCTTTTCTATAGTGACCGTTGCAGAGAAAGGAAGCAGCATACCTGCCCTCCGGGGGAACCATCTTCAGAGGATTGCTCACAGGAATATATAAACAGGGGTGTCCGTACAGCACTTCCTGTTCCGGAATCGGTTCAATATTTGCCCTGATTATATAGTGATGCTCCAGATAGGCATTCGCTCGCTGAATATTCCCCTCTTTCAGGGCTTTCCGGATCTTGGTGCTGCTAACTGTTTCATTCTGTATCTCCTGCTCAGGAATCTCTTCCACCTGAAAACCAAATCTCTCCCTGGCATCGTAAAGGGATGAAAAGCTCCCCTCCTTGTTGTGGCCAAAATAGTGGTTAAAGCCAACTACAATGGTATGGGCATGAAGTTTTCCTACCAGGTAATGCTCCACAAAAGTATCTGAACTGGTCCGTGCAAAATCCAGAGTGAATTCCATAATGACCAGGTGATCCAGGCCCGCTTCTTCCAAAAGCATCCTCTTCTCTGACTGGGAATTGATCAGCTTCAGATCCTTACCTTCCGAATCCGGATAGAGCACCTGACGTGGATGTGGATGAAAAGTGATCAGTACAGAGGAGCCATCCACCTCTCCGGCCAGATCATTCAATCGCCCGATAATCACCCGGTGGCCAACATGTACACCATCGAATGAACCAACAGTGACAACCGGTGAGGCGATCTCCGGCAAATTATCCATTGAGTGATGTACCTGCATCTTAATTCTGGGGACTCTTCACGAAATAGGCTACTTTTTCCAGCGAGGTGATCATATCAAACTCATCCAGGTATATTTCAGGGGGTACATTCAGGGGTACAGTAGTGAAATTCATCAAACCCTTAATATCCGCTTCCACCAGTTGGGCGGTCACTTCAGCCGCTGAATCCGCCGGTACAGTCAGAATGGCAATGGAGATCTGCTGGGCTTCAACCACCTCCTTCAGCCTGCTGAGCGGGTAACACTTTACGCCCGAAATCACCCTGTCAATCTTGGTGGTATCCACATCGAAAGTAGCAATGATATTGAGCTTTGACCGCTTCCCTACGAAGTAGGTAGTAACTGCTTTACCAAGATTACCAATACCGATCACGGCCACATTGAGGCCCCTCTCCGAATCAAGAATATCACCAATGACATCGACCAGTTCTCTTAAATCATACCCCTTTCGCTGCATGCTGGTATAGCCGATAAACATAATATCCCGACGTACCTGTACCGCTGTATTGTGATGAAGATCTGCGAGTTCATGAGAGAAAATGTGTGTCTTTCCCTCCTCAAGGCACTGAAGAAGGGACCTGCGGTATTCACTCAAACGTTCAACAGTACGCTCCGGCAGAGTCATAGAGTATTCTTTGATCTGATACAATACTACAAAATATTGTTAATTAAATCACAGATTCAAATCAACAATTCTATTGATACCCATCAATCTTTATTATAGAGGCAGAATCACACTGAATTCACTTGCTTTTTCAGGCGTGTTTTTTATGCGGACAAACTCTTTAAACAGTTGTGAGATCTCCTCACCAGTGCATTGAGGGGTGATTTGAGCTCGTGACTCAGTATGGAGAGAAACTGTTAACGAATCTTTTTCCCCTCCTCCTTCATTGTTCTCGTTATCTTCTTCAGGAAATACTGTTTGGTGATCAGGTCGATGCTGGACTTTAACTCGGCCGGAGTAAATGGTTTGGGAATAAAATCCCAGGCCCCATCATTGGTGGCTTTGGCCGCAATTTCAAGGGATGCATAGGATGTGATCATAGCCACCATAATATCCATATTTTTCTGTCTGATAATCTCCAGCACCTCCATCCCGTTCATACCGGGCAGTTTGTTATCCAACAAAAGGATTTCAGGAGGTGCTTCTTCCAGCATAACAAGTGCCTCCTCACCACTGGCTGCCTCCCGGCACTCAAACAGATAATCATCGTCCATAAAAGGGAAACTCACACTGTGCCCTTCAAGAATCCTTCTCACTCCCGACCGGATTCCCGGTTCATCGTCAACCACCAATACAGATAAAGTCTTCATGATTTAATCAAGGTATTTCATAACCAATAATCTTAACTGTTCCATTCTAAAACCCTTTTCCAAATAGTGATCTGCTTTGATCCAACTTTAAGCACTTTTTCCCTGTGCACCAGGCACTAACTTCCTGGGAAGCTTAATAGTAAATTCCGTTCCAGTAGGCCCTTTTTCAGGCTGTGTATTGGATTTCACATCGACCTCTCCCCTGTGCATCTTGACGATCCCATAGGTTGTGGCCAATCCAAGGCCGGTACCTTTTCCAATGCCCTTGGTTGTATAGAAGGGTTCAAATACCTTCTCCAGGTCGCCCGGTGCAATACCGGTGCCCTCATCCCGGATCTTAATAATCACCCAGTCGTGACTATCAGAGAGATTTACAGTAAGGGCCCCGCCATTAGGCATGGCTTCCATTCCGTTCTTCAACAGGTTGGTAATCACCTGAACCATCTGCTCCTTGTCCATCTCAGCGAAAGGATTGGAAAGATGGTTCTCCATTATAAAGGTGATGTTATCAGGAAAAATCATGGAGGTTGTGCTTATTCTCATCAACTCCTCCAGGTCGGTACGGGAATACTTCACCTGGTTCTTCCGTGCAAAATTCAGTAATCCGCCCACAATGGACTTGCACCTCCCCGCCTGCTCCACAATTAACTCCAGATCCTCCTTCAACTGCTGATCATCACCGCTCTCTTCAAGCAGAAGATTGCTGTACATAATCACCACTCCAAGCGGGTTGTTTAATTCATGGGCAATTCCCGCGGAGAGCTGTCCCATATGTGCCAGTTTTTCACTCTGTCGAAGGGCCTGTTCCACAGAGAGCAACTTATGATTTGAATCAGCCAGTTTATGAATGGTGTGGTGCAGGGTATCGATGGAATAGGGAAGGCACATCTCCACCTCGGCAAGTCCCTGGGTAATGGCCCTGGCATGACTCAGGCATGTGTCGTATCCGCATGCTCCGCAATCCAGGTGATCCTGTTGAGAGAATTTCCCCATTTGAAAAAGTACTTTTTCAATCTCATCTTCCGATGAAACATTGATGCGCTGATCGTCCCTTTTAAAGGAACGGCTAAGATCCAGGTTACAGTGTTCCGCCCTTACCCCCTCTCTCTCTCCATTGGCCTTATCAACTCTCTGGTAAAGGTGATTGAGCACATGGCTTCTCCGGACAAACTTATTCCCGTCAGGGCTGGTTCCCGGTCCCATGATACACCCTTCACAACAGAGCAGCTCAAGTTGCATGGAACCCAGCTTCCCTGAACCATACTCCCTGATCGCCTCCTGGAAGTGAACCCTTCCTTCTGCTACGATGACTCGCTGATCCACATGATTTCCTTCCAGGTTCATCGATTGAAGCAGACCTCTGCTTACAGGGAAGCCTGCTCCTTTCATGGCAAGGGGTGGTGTAAACGCTGCCCGCTTCACATTGGAAGCCCTGATCCTTCTGGATGTAAACATACTCCTCAACTCTGAAAAGGTAATCACTTCATCCACCTCATCCGACTCCTCCTTTTTTGCCACACACGGTCCAATAAAAACAATCCTTGCGCTACTTTTCGATACCTCTCTGATATACCGCACAGTGGCCACCATTGGAGATACCACCGGAGTAAGCGATTCAATCAGGTCAGGATGGTATTTTTCGATGAAAGAGACAATGGCCGGACAATCAGAATTTATATATCCTTTACCGGAATTTCCATTGATCAGTTTTTCATACTCCTCAGCTACAAGATCGGCCCCCATACCCACCTCATACAGCTGGTTAAATCCAAGCTTCTTTAACATACCTGCAAAAAGAGTTATGTCTGGAACCTCCTCAAACTCTGCTACATAGCTTGGAGCCACAATGGCTGTCACCTCTTTCTCACCCTGTAACAGATCGTTCACCCGGTCAATGGAACGCTCATATACCTTTGCTCCCTGAGAACAGACTATGGTACAGTTCCCGCAGGCAATACAACGCTCTGCCACCACCTCGGCCTGGCCGTCCACAATCCTGATGGCCTTTACCGGGCACTCCCTGACACAGGTATAGCAGACCCTGCACAGATCCTTGACCGTATAAACGAGTCCCCTCTTTCTATCCCTCTGCTCCATCTATAATAGAACCTCCCTCTTTGAAAAGGTGGTATAGAGCAGCTCCCGGCTCAACTTTCCTCCTGGTTCCCCCAGAAAATCATTGTAAATATCCTGCACAACCTGGTTGCCGTGGGCTGTATGCAGGTTACTCCCGTTATCCATGTCGTAGACAGCTTTTGACCTGGTACGGAGCAGTTTTTCATCCACCGGAATGGGTTGCCCGCCACCATTGATGCATCCTTCAGGACAGGCCATCACCTCCAGGAGGTCCAGTTTCCTCTTTCCTGTTTTGAGCTCTTCAATCAGTGTGACCGCATTGGCGAGACCGCTTACTGTACCCATCCTAATCCCGGTTTTCCCCATTTTCACAATCATCTCGCGATACGATTTATGTACCCGGAACCTGTGCAGTTTCGACGGGGGCATCTCTCTCCCAGTGGTTTGAACACAAATTGTGCGAATTGTGGCTTCTATTTCCCCGCCTGCCACACCGGTAAGCTTCCCGGCAGAACCTGTCGAACAGAATGGTGCATCGGGCATCTCCGGCTCCAGCTGCTCCAGGTCGAGTCCGCTGAGTTTAATCATTCTCGCCAGTTCACGGGTGGTCAGAACCAGGTCGATGACTGGAATTCCTGCACGTGTCATCTCCACCCTTTTTGCCTCTGTCTTGGCAGCCGTACATGAGGAGATCACTACAGAAACAATCTCTTTCCCTTCCTGTTTCACTACCCTGGGAAACCACTCCCTGATTAGTGCGCCGGCTATCTGATGTGGTGATTTCAATGGGGAGAGAAACGGCATCAACTCAGGATAGTATTGTTCCACATAATGAACCCATGCCGGACAGGAACTGGTGATCAAGGGAAATTCGTTCCCATCCCCGATACGTTCCTGGTATACCCTGGCCTGTTCCATGATCATCAGATCGGCTCCAAAAGAGGTTTCAAATACAAAATCGAACCCATACCTGCGCAACACGGCATTGATGATCCCACTTAAATCGGTACCGGGTTTATATCCCAACAGTTCAGCCACAGAGATGGCCACGGCCGGAGTGTACTGGGCCACCACCAGCTTGCCTGGAGCATGAATATGTACTTCCAGTTCTGGGAATTGCACATGTTCGATCAGTGCCCCGGTGGGACAAGCGTTCAGGCATTGGCCACAGGAGGTGCAATTTGAGTAGTTAAGCGGCTTGCCCAGGGTAGTTGATATCTTCATTTCATTTCCCCTGTATGCAAAATCCAGAGCAGAGGTATGCATAATCTCCTCACAGATTCTTACACATCGCCCACAGAGTATGCATTTGGAGGGGTCCCAAATGATGGCCGGACTTGACATATCAATCTTATGGGGAGTTCTCTTTCCAGGAATACGCCTCTCCCTGATGTTCAGATCTTCGGCGAGCGATTGCAGTTCACATGAGCCGCTCCGCTCGCAGTAAAGGCAATCGTCGGGATGATTGGATAGCAACAACTCCACAATGGTCTTTCGTGCCCTCAGTACCCTGGGAGAATGGGTCATGATCTTCAGGGGTCCCTCAATAGGGAAAGAACAGGATGGAACCAGGTTCTCTCTCCCCTCTACTTCAACAACACACATACGGCAGGCCCCGGAAGGAGAGAGGTCCTTCATGCTACAGATGGTAGGTACATACATGCCATTGCGATTCAGGGCAGACAGAATGGTCTCTCCCTTCTCCGCTTCAATGCTCCTTCCGTTCACTTCCAGCCTTATTCCCATCATTTGCTATTTATAATATACTGCTGTAAATTTGCATACCTCATAGCAAATTCCACATCCTATACACTTCTCCTGAACGATAAAATAGGGGTGCCTCGGTGTACCGATGATCGCTTCGGCCGGACACCTTTTGGCACAAATTGAACATCCGGTACAGAGATCCACATCAATAAACCAGCTACGTAACTCTGTGCATGAGTTGGAGGGACATCGCCTGTCGAAGATATGCTCCTCGTATTCATGCCTGAAATATTTCAGCGTACTCACAACCGGGTTGGGCGCATTCTGACCAAGTCCGCAAAGAGAGGTATCCTTCATCACCTCAGCCAGGTTCTCCAGCTGCATCACACCCTTGAATCTCTCCAGGGTAGTATGCCCCTCCTCATCTGCAGGTTTCTGTGTGATGCTGGTCAGGATCTCAGCCATTCGCCTTGTCCCTTC
>DAOWNM010000269.1 GCA_030642565.1 Bacteroidota bacterium
ATCATCTCTTCCATCACATTGGTAATACTCTTTCTGTAAAGCCCGCAGAGTGGCTCTGGTCTCTTCTCTTGCATAGCAGGTAGTACAATTTCGTACTCTTCTCTTTCCCTAATAAGCAGGCTGAACAATGCTTCATTTACCAGGGGCATATCGTAGGAGAGAACCAGGTTCATCTCGCTGGACGACTGTTTCAGACAGCTACAGATACCTCCCAGGGGGCCGATCCCCTTTACTTCATCGCAGACCATCCGGTGTTTTACCTGGAGAGCTGACCCATTACAGGTACTGATCAGGACCTCATCACAGAGCCCTTCGAGCAGATCTAACGGGTATTGGTAGAGAAGCGCATTCCCGATCTGGATGTTGCCCTTCTCGCTCCCCATTCTTCGGCTCATTCCTCCTGCCAGCAGGATTCCGGTTATTTTTGTTTTGTTAATCGGCATTAATCTTTCAAAAAACCGACGCAAGGTAAAAATGTTTATTCTAAATTAGGGATATAAATTTCAAACCTTGAATCATGGAAAAGAGCGTTCAGTTAAAAAAAGAGACTGTAAAGAGTAACTATTCTGGTGCCGGTGAATACGACATGGTCATCATAGGTTCGGGCCTGACCGGACTATCATCGGGCCTGATGTGGCAAAAAAACACGGATAACAAACGCACATTGATTATAGAAAAAAACAGCTATCCAGGCGGATACAGTACCTCCTATGAACGCGATGGGTATGTTTTTGAGACCACCCAGCTTTTTCCCGATATTGTCGATATCCTGAAGTACCTGGAGATAGAGATTGACCTGAAGCAGTATGAAGGGAATTTTATGCGACGTCTGGTGGTGGATGGCGATCAGGTGGAAGAGTATAAGATTCCCACGGGCACAGAAAATTTTAAAGAGTACCTGGTGACCACTTTTCCGGATGATGCAGACCAGATCAGATCCCTTCTGGACTATTCCGTAGATATGTTTAAACAGGTTCGAAAGCTGAAGGCCCATTCGACCACCAGGGACAAGTTGATGATTCCGTTTCAGGCTCCAAAAGTGGTTGCCAACCTGAATCGGACCTACTCCGGTTTGCTCGATAAATTCGGGTTCACCAATCAGAAGCTAAGAGAGGTGATGGAGACCTTTACCTCTTTTTCGGGAGTACCTTCCGACAGGGCTTCGGCCATCTATGCAACCGGAGCCATGCTCTCATCCATGACCCGCTGTTTCAGACCTTCCGGTTTCTTTGACGAGTATCCGGCAAAGATGGCACAGCTGTTCCAGGAGCGGGGAGGCGAGATCCGCTTTGGTGCAGAGGTGGAGAAAATCGTTGTGGAGAACGGAGAGGCAAAAGGGGTAAAAATAAAAGGTGAAGATGGAGTAATCGGGGCAGGTACCATTATTACCACGGTCGACCCGATGCTGGCCATGCGCAAACTGGTGGGGGATGAATACCTTCCTGCCAGCTATGTAGAGAAGCTGAAGAATATCATTATGTCGGTCTCTTCGGTAAATGTGGCACTGGGACTGGATGATAAAATTGATATGACCACGCTCGACCTGGATTATCCGTACAATGTGGTATCGACCGGACTGGGTACAGCAGAAAAGTTGTTTGAGGGGTACCTGAAAGGAGACCAGGCGTTTACAAACGACTGTTTTCATATGGCAGTTATCTGTCCGTCGCTTACTACCGGTGCTAAAAATACCGTTACACTCAGGTGTACACCCTTTGCGTTGAATCAATGGAAGGAGTGGAGGGAGAACGATTATGAGAAGTATAAGCTGGAGAAAGAGAGATGGGGTGACTTCTTTATCGGTCTGGCAGAAAAATACCTGATTCCCAACCTGAGCAAGCACATTGTGGTCAAAGATATCTCTACACCTGCCACCTATGCCAGGTACTCGGGATCTCCCACCGGGAGTATATACGATATGGCTTCACTGGTTACCCAGTTCGGGCCCAAACGTCTGCCCATGAAAACCCCGGTAAAGAATCTCTATCAACCTAAATTTGCTCATGGATTATACGGAACCATGATGAACGGGGTGCAGGTGGTGGACCTACTGCTTGATCGTAAGTTTAACAACGGGAATTCACTTTTCGCACCAAATAATCAATAAGTGATTATATTTCAAAAATGCACTTGCTATTCATACACTAACTTCCATACTTATGCCTACCAACAGAAGAGAATTTATCAAGAAGTCTGTAGCAGCCACTGCAGTAATTGGAATGACATCCCCATTTTCTACCCTCAGGGGTGGGATACTTGGGGCCAATGAAAAACTGGTCTGCGGGGTGATCGGGGTCAACGGGATGGGCTTTGCCGATCTGAGAGAATTCCTCAAACTACCCAATACAGAGTGTGCAGCCCTTTGTGATGTGGACAGGAATGTGCTCGAAAAAAGGATCAGGGATGTGGAGAGGATCCAGGGGAAGGCTCCCAAAGGGTATAACGATTTTCGACATCTGCTGGAGCACAAGGGACTGGATGTGATCATTATTGGAACACCTGATCACTGGCATACTATACCTTTTGTATATGCAGCCCAGGAAGGTTATAATATCTATTGTGAGAAACCGCTGGCCAACACCATCGAAGAGTGCAACATTATGGAGCGTGCGGTTAAGAAATATGGAAATGTGGTGCAGATCGGACAGTGGCAGCGCAGTGATAAGCACTGGCAGGATGCCATCAAGTATGTGCACTCCGGAAAACTTGGAAAAATCAGGACAGTTCGTGCCTGGTCCTACCAGGGCTGGATGAAATCGGTTCCAGTGATTCCCGATTCTCCCGTTCCGGAAGGAGTGGACTATAATTTCTGGCTGGGTCCGGCATCAAAAAAACCATTCAATAAAAACAGGTTCCACTTTACATTCCGCTGGTTCTGGGATTATGCAGGGGGGATGATGACCGACTGGGGGGTTCATATTGTGGATTATGCTCTGTTTGGAATGAAGCAATATGCTCCCAAATCGGTGATGTCCATGGGAGGTAAGTTTGCCTATCCCGATGATGCATGCGAAACGCCCGATACCCAGCAGGCCATTTACGAATTTGATGATTTTACCATGCTCTGGGACCATGGGATTGGTATTGACGGAGGTTATTATGGTCGTTCACATGGTGTGGGTTTTGTGGGTAACGATGGCACCCTGGTGGTGGATCGTGGCGGCTGGGAGGTGATTCCCGAGCCAAAAGGTGGGAAACCCACCCTTGATAGGGTAGACCTTATCAAAGGGGATGGAAAGGGATTGCACAACCACATGGTCAACTTCATTGATGGCATCAAGAACGGGGCAGAACTGAACTGTCCGGTTGAGATTGCTGCTGGTGTGGCCCGGACCTGTCACCTGGGGAATGTGGCCTATAAAACTGGCAGAAGGTTATACTGGGATGCAGACAACAGCAAGTTTATTAATGATGCTGAAGCAGACAGCTACCTGGTACCAAAGTACAGGGAGCCGTGGACCCTGCCAAAAGTGTAGAGGAGCTCAGATTTTTGTCTCTCTAATCCATTGAACAGTTTTTAGAATACCCTCCCGGGCATCCAGAGGATGATATCCAAGATATCGTTTAGCTTTTTCGGAGGATACTATCCAGTTGTGATTGAATTTACGTACCAGGCTGGGAACAATCAGGGGTGGCCAGCCGGTGATCTTTGATATCCCCTGCATTATTCCGGCTGCAGTCAGCATCAGCCAGAGGGGGATCTTAAAGAGTTTTTTGCGGACACCGCTTGCTTCACGGACAAAAGCAAACAACTGGTTATAGGAGATATTCTCGCCCCCCAGCACATACCGCTCTCCCGGCCTTCCCTTTTTCATGGCCAGCAGGTGACCGGTCACCACATCCTCCACGAAGACGTAGTTACCCGAGCTGTGGCCATCGCCGGGAA
>DAOWNM010000336.1 GCA_030642565.1 Bacteroidota bacterium
ACTTTCCAGGTTCCCATGGAGGTAAGGAATGAGCGCAAGACCTCCATTGCTATGAAAAACATGATTCTGTTTGCCCGCAAACGTCCGGGTAAATCGATGGCTGATAAACTGGCAGGCGAAACTGTTGCTGCATATAACAATGAAGGGGGTGCATATAAAAAGAAAGAAGATACGCACCGCATGGCAGAAGCCAATAAGGCTTTCGCCCATTTTAGGTTCTAATACATTATTGAAATAGCATTTATTGCAAGGTAAGTGTGTGACACTTATGAGCCCAGATTTAAGACATACAAGGAATATTGGGATCATGGCACACATCGATGCCGGGAAGACTACCACCACAGAACGCGTACTGTTCTATACAGGTATCACCCACCGCATCGGTGAAGTCCATGACGGAGCCGCTACAATGGATTGGATGATACAGGAGCAGGAGCGCGGTATCACCATTACATCAGCAGCCACCACCACTTTCTGGAACCACAACGACCACGAGTATAAAATCAATATCATTGATACTCCGGGCCACGTCGACTTCACCGTTGAGGTGGAGCGTTCGTTGAGGGTACTGGACGGTGCAGTTGCAATATTCTGTGCTGTGGGCGGAGTAGAGCCCCAGTCCGAGACCGTATGGCGCCAGGCAAACAAATATAAGGTGCCCCGTCTTGCTTTTATTAATAAGATGGACCGTGTGGGTTCCGATTACTTCGGCGTGGTTCAGGAGATCCAGGATAAACTGGGCTCCAACCCTGTACCCTTGCAGATTCCCATTGGATCCGAAGAGAACTTCGAAGGTATTGTTGACCTCATCGAGCGTAAAGCTATTGTCTGGAAAGAGGACCAGGAGATGGGGATGAAATACGAGTATTGTGAGATCCCGGAGGATCTGATCGACACTGTGGAAGAGTGGAGGGAGAAGTTGGTTGAGGCCGTTTGTGTCTCTGATGATTCGCTGCTCAACAAATTCCTGGAGGACAGGGATTCCATAACCGTTGAAGAGTTTATGGAATATACCCGCAGGGCCACCATCAATATGGATATTGTTCCGGTGCTTTGTGGTTCTGCATTTAAGAATAAAGGGATCCAGAGGATGCTGGATGCCATTTGTGACCTGCTGCCCAGTCCCGTAGATATAGGTACTGTTAAAGGAATCGATCCCAAGACTGATCAGGAGATCACCAGGGAACCCCGGGATGATGAGCCGCTCACCGGACTGGTATTCAAGATTGCCACCGATCCTTTTGTCGGACGTCTGGCATATGTGCGTGTTTACTCCGGAAAACTCCAGGAAGGGGTGATGGCCTATAACAACCGGACAGGCAAGAAAGAGCGTATTAGCCGTATTTACCAGATGCATGCCAACAAGCAGAATCCAAAGAAGGAGATTGGTGCGGGCGATATCTGCGCGGTGGTCGGATTGAAAGAGCTGAGAACTGGTGATACCATCACTTCGGTGGGTAAGCCGATGATCCTCGAATCCATTGATTTTCCCGAACCGGTCATTGGGATCGCGATTGAACCCAAAACCCAGGCCGACATTGATAAGCTCGGTATTGCACTGAACAAACTGGCAGAGGAAGATCCGACTTTTCAGATTCGCAGCGATGTGGAGAGCGGACAGACCACCATTAACGGGATGGGCGAACTGCACCTGGAGATCCTGATGGACCGACTGAGCCGTGAGTTTAAGGTAGAGTGCAACGTGGGTACCCCACGGGTTAACTATAAGGAGGCCCTTACTATCGAAGTAAAACACCGTGAAGTATTCAAGAAGCAGACAGGTGGTCGCGGTAAATTCGCCGATATTGAGGTTTTTATCGGTCCGGCCGATGAGCATAACAAGGGACTCGAGTTTAAAAATGAGATCAGGGGAGGAAATATCCCCAGAGAATATATTCCATCCGTAGAGAAGGGTTTTAAAAATGCCATGTTTAACGGACCACTTGCAGGTTTTGCCATCGAGGGACTGAAAGTACGTCTGACAGATGGCTCCTTTCATTCAGTGGATTCCGATCAACTCTCTTTTGAGATTTGTGCACGCCAGGCTTTTAAGCATGCTGCTTCAAAAGCAAAACCGGTGATGCTTGAGCCGATCATGGCCGTTGAGGTGGTCACCCCCGAAGAGTATATGGGCGATGTGATCTCAGACCTGAACAAAAGGCGCGGACAGGTAGAGGGAATGGATTCCAAGGCAGGTGCAAGGGTCATTAAGGCCAAAGTGCCACTGTCTGAGCAGTTCGGTTATGTGACCGTACTCAGGACACTCTCATCCGGAAGGGCCACCTCGACCATGGAGTTCAGTCACTATGAACCGATGCCGACGGGTCTTGCTAAGGAGATATTGGAACAGGTAACAGGAAAAAGTTGATATAATCAGAAAGATAATGAGTCAGAAGATTAGAATTAAATTGAAGTCGTACGATCACAACCTGGTTGACAAATCAGCCGAAAAGATTGTAAAGACAGTGAAGTCCACCGGAGCTGTGGTTAGCGGACCCGTTCCACTACCCACCCACAAGAGGGTGTACACTGTACTGAGGTCTCCCTTCGTGAATAAAAAGTCGAGGGAACAATTCCAGTTAAGCTCATTCAAAAGGTTGCTGGATATATACAGTTCCACTCCCAAGACCATTGATGCACTCATGAAACTTGAGCTGCCCAGTGGAGTAGAAGTTGAAATCAAAGTCTAACACAGGTAAAAACAGAAT
>DAOWNM010000208.1 GCA_030642565.1 Bacteroidota bacterium
CCGAAAAGTAGTTGTACGCATAACCCACATCGTACTTCCCGTTCACCAGGGTCTGTGTATCGTCGAAAGTATTGAACTGATAGTTGCTGTAGATCAGCGATACATTGCTAAAGAGCTTGTTCCCGTAAAGATGGTTCCAGCGAAGCGCGGTGGTCAGGTTTCCCCAGTGGAGTCCCGATTCCGATTTACGCTGGTAGGAGGTGTCGTTGTCGATCCACTTCTCCTCTTCTTTAATAAAGAGGCGGTCACGTCCATGATACATGCTCAGGTAGATCCGGTCTTTTTCTGAAAACTTATGATTGATCTTAGCATTCAGATCATAAAAATAGTACCCGGACAGTCCGTCGATCCCGTTCTGCTTGTTGATGGTACGGATCACCGGGCGTGCCAGTACATCGAGATAGGTACGCCTGGCCGAAACAATAAAGGAGGTCTTATCCTTGATGATCGGTCCCTCAAGGGTCAGCTTGGATGCGATCAATCCCACCGAACCTGCGCCCTTGAACTCCTTCATGTTCCCCTCCTTCAGCCGGATGTCAACCACGGACGAGAGCCTGCCGCCATAATGGGCGGGAAATCCCCCTTTGGTCATGGTAATGTTGGAGATAGCATCCGGATTAAAGACGGAGAAGAAACCAAAAAGATGGTTGGCATTGTAAATAGGAACACCGTCCAGCAAAAAGAGGTTCTGATCGGGACCTCCGCCCCGCACATAGATCCCACTGGTTCCCTCGGTACCCGACTGAACCCCCGGCATCAGCTGGATGGTCTTGATCACATCGGCCTCGCCCATAAACATGGGAATCGATTTGATCTCTTTGATGGGAATATGCAGCGTACTCATCTGGGCATCCTCCACAATATCGCGGGGACGGTTGGTGGTGATCACCACCTCCTCCAGGGTCAGCACCGGCTCCAGTGAGATGTTCAGACTCCGGTTGGCAGTCAGCGTAAAGGTCTCTGTATAGGTATTATACCCCACATAGGAGACCTGTAACCGCACCTCACCCGAAGGAATGGTCAGACTAAAAAAACCGTATTCATTGGAGGAGGTACCCTTTTCCGACAGATGATCATACACCGTAGCGGCAATCAATTTCTCACCTGTGGCATGGTCCTCAATATAGCCACTGAATGTGTATTTCTGCCCGTATAGACTGTTAACCAACAGCATACATAAGATTACCGGGATAAAAGAGGCTCTGTTCATTGCACCATTTTTGCAGAAAAAAGATTAAAGGTAATAAAACTTCATATTGTAAGAGAAACGGCACAGTTGATTGGTTGCGTATAATTTTAAAAATGTATTTTTACAGTAAAGCATATACCTATGAGCAAACACCTGATTGCACCCTCCATTCTGACAGCTGACTTTCTTCACCTGCAGAGCGAGATTGAAATGGTCAATGGCTCCGAAGCGGACCTGTTGCACCTCGATATCATGGATGGTGTGTTTGTACCCAACCTCACCTTCGGGTTCCCGGTGATCCGTCAGATCAAATCGGTCACTCAAAAACCGATGGACGTTCATCTGATGGTGGTCAATCCGGACCGTTACCTGGAGGAGTACCGCGATGCGGGGGCCGATTGGCTGACGGTTCATTACGAGGCGTGTACCCACCTGCACCGCACCATCCACCGGATCAAAGAGCTGGACATGAAACCGGCCGTATCGCTGAATCCACATACCGATGTGGCGCTGCTGGAAAATGTGCTGACCGATCTGAATATGGTACTGGTCATGACGGTGAATCCGGGTTTCGGGGGACAAAAATTTATAGAGAACTCCTATGTCAAGATCAGGAAGCTCAGGAGAATGATCTCCGACGCAGGTGCGCAGACCCTGATCCAGGTAGATGGAGGGGTGACTGAGGAAAATATTGGTGACCTGATCAAAGCGGGGGTGGATGTTTTCGTGGTGGGAAATACCATTTTTTCTGCCAGTGACCCGCTTAAAGTTATTACAAACCTTAAGAACCATTTATAATCCATGTATCAACAGAAAAAGCCACGTGATTACCGTGCCATATGGGTCATCAGCATAGTGTTGCTCGGAATTGGCATTGTTCTGACCATCAACCTGGCCATGATCCGCCCGGTGGGATTTGTCCTCCTGGGTATAGGAGGTATCGGACTGGTCATCAGTCTGACCAATATGGACAGGTGGAAAGATAAAAAAGATAAGGACAACATGCGTCACTTCAACTGATCACAACCTCTCTATGACAACTGACAATCAATCCCTGATCGGTGTGGACCTGGGCGGTACCAAGGTGGCCGCCGGGAAAGTGACCGGGGGAACACTTTCGAAACAGATTACAGAGAAGCTTGAACAATCGTCGGAAGATCCCATGGATGCCGTCGAGATCATCATCAAACTGATTCGGCAACTGATGGACGACCGGGTGACCGGGATCGGCATTGGGGTGCCCGGACTGGTGGACCGGAAGAGCGGAACGGTTTACGATGTATTGAATATCCGCAACTGGAAGGAGGTTCCTCTGAAAGCGATCCTGGAAAAAACATTCGGAATACCGGTCTATATTGACAACGACTCCAACTGTTTTGCCATGGGAGAGTACCGCTACGGAGCATATGCCGGACATCCCGATTTTGTGGGCATTACCCTGGGGACCGGCCTGGGTTCCGGGATCATCAAGAGTGGACAGCTGATCCCCGATGCACACTGCTGCTCCGGCGAATTCGGAACCATCTCCTACCTGGATGGTATCTATGAAGAGTATACCGGCGGACCATTTTTCCAGCGGCAGTACGGGAAGAGCGGTGAGGAGCTGGCCAAAGATGCAGCCAGCGGAGACCGGGCTGCACAGGAGGCATTCAACAGCTATGGGGGGCACCTGGGCAACGCTATTAAAACCATTATCATGGCAGTGGATCCGCCGCTGATCATTATCGGCGGATCAGTGGCCGCAGCCCATGAGCTGTACGAGGAGGCCATGTGGCGTTCCATCTCCGCCATTCCCTTTCCATCGGTTCTGGATGATTTACAGGTCAAGTTTACCAACACAAAGAATATTGCCATCCTGGGTGCAGCAGCACTCTGTCCGGATGCCATCAAATAACTTTCAAAAGATCAGAGATGCAGAACTCATTGCGGTCATCTCCCCCACACCGGGTCATGCCAGCACTTTTGCAGAGCGGTTCAATATTCCCAATCACTTCACCGAACTGGATGCCATGCTGGCCATGGATAAGATTGATATGGTGGTACTGGGAGCCCCCAACCACCTCCATTGCGAAATCACCCTGAAGGTGGCAGCAGCAGGAAAGCATATTGTGGTGGAGAAACCCTTCTGCCTTAATATGGCTGAAGCCGACCGGATGATTGAAGCTTGTAATAAAGCGGAGGTGAAACTGATGTATGCCGAAGAGAGCTGGACCAAGCCGGGTGGCATGGACGACCGGGCGGAGATCCACGGTACCGAAGGGGTGGCCTATGCAGATGTATTGCAGGGTAATTCCATCCAGACCTATAGCAACAAAGGGGTTGGATATGCCGTGGAGAAAGCAGGTAATACAATGGGCTGGAGCTACACCATGTATGAGGAGAACTGGAACTACGGGTTCCCTCAGGAGATGGAACACTTTGTGGATTGTGTCAAGAACGACAGAGAACCATTAGTTACAGGCGAGGATGGCAAGGCCGTGATGGAGATCATCTTTGCCGCTTATGAATCGGCAGGAACCGGAAGAAAGGTGCAGCTGCCCTTTAAAACTGATGCAGCCAAACCTAATGACCTCTGGAAGAGGTAGCATCCATGCATATCACTTACTCCCTTCCGGCCAGGTAATCTTCCAGGTAAGCGTAAGGTGGGGTCAGTCCCCCATTTTCGGTGATGGAGGCCCTGGCCAGCATACCGGTATCCCTGGTTCCCAGCAATTCGTGGATCACATGCTCCATCAGGGCAGCACCAAAATCGGTCGAAGCATCCCTGGGGAGTTCTCCAGGAAGATTGTCCACCGCCATCACAGTGATCACACCCTTATCAAAAGGTGCTGTCTCACTACCTGTAGCAGGATCGTAACCATAGAAAGGTGAAGCAATTGTAGAGGCACGAATGGTCGATGCAATGGGCCCGTCAATATCACAACTGATATCAACCACCAGGGAGATGGGCAGCTCCCCGCCGGACAGTGCATCGCGGGTGATCATTACAGGCGATTTCGGATCCCAGAAATGGCACGCTATAAAAATATCGGTACGGGCCGCATAGGGCAGAAAGCTGTTCTCATACATCTCCGGATGCTCCATAAAATGAGCAAAATCAAACCGGGTTCTATCTTTCCGTCGGGCATAGTGCCATGGATCGAGACGGGTATAGACTGAATACTCAAACTCCTCTTTCAGAAATGCATCCGGTTCCACCTGCCTGATCCCGGCCTCTTCCAGAATCTCCAGTGCACCACCAGCCACTCTTCCTCCGCCGGTTACAGCAATCCTGCTCCTCTCCAACTTCACCCTCTTCAGCTCCTGTAACAACTCCTCCAGATCAAAACAGTCAAAGGCCGGCTTCAGAGTGAAGCCACCACTCTTCAAACCGTATGCCCGCAGACCGTTATAGGCACCAACCACACCTGCCCAGCGACCAAATGCCACAACCCGCACCCCCTCTTCACTGGTGAGGTATTCATAGTCCACCAGCCTGATCCCTTTGCGAACCACCTCCTGCAACAACCCACGGTTATAAGGCTGCTTTTTGGCTGTATGGGAAAAGAAGAGATAAGTTTTCTGTCCGGCCAGTACCTCCTGCTTCACCTCCTTCACCCCCATCAGCACATCACAACCGGAGAGATCTTCCGAAAGGATGATGCCCTCAGCACGATACTCCTCATCGGAGAAACAGCGGTATCCGGAGGGTTGAACCACCATCTCCAGGTGATCGTAACGATCAAGAAGTGAACGACATTGGAAAGGTGTAAAGGGAACCCGTTTATCGGGTGGTGTCTTGGTTTCGCGTACGATTCCGATGGTGATCTTTTGCATATACGAATATAGGATTAATGCAGGTCTATAATGAAAATTGAGTTCATATTAATCGTATTCTTATTTCTTCTTATTGGATATAAAAAAGAAGTATTAATCTGTCAAGCTATTTTAGGATAGGTCAATTCGTAATTACGGCACAATGAAGCAGGATCACTACGACA
>DAOWNM010000161.1 GCA_030642565.1 Bacteroidota bacterium
CAAAATGTGGTGGTTTCGCCCGATGTTATCCTGGGAAACAATGTAAAGGTTCAGAACAATGTCTCCATCTATACCGGGGTCATCTGCGAAGATGATGTCTTCCTGGGCCCCTCCATGGTCTTTACCAATGTAATCAATCCGCGAAGTGCCGTTATCAGGCGTGATGAATATATGAAAACGGTTGTTGAAAAAGGAGCGACCATTGGTGCCAACGCCACCATCGTTTGTGGAAATAAAATTGGTAAATTTGCGTTTATAGGTGCAGGCGCGGTGGTCATCCGTGAGGTAAAACCCTATGCACTTGTAGTGGGCAATCCATCCAAACAGATTGGATGGATGAGCGAGTTCGGACACCGTCTGAATTTTGACAGTGAAGGGCTGGCCGTCTGTCCCGAAAGTGGAGATGAATACAGACTCAATGGTGAAATGATCACCAAAACAGGATCAACAAATGAATAAGTCCGGTAAAAATTTTGCAGTAATCGGCCTTGCAGGATATATTGCTGTAAGGCACGTAAGGGCGGTAAAGGAGACCAAAAATAACCTGGTAGCGGCACTGGATCCTTTTGACAGTGTAGGCTTCATGGATAGTTATTTTCCGGAAGCCGATTTTTTCACTGAATTTGAACGTTTCGATCGCCATATTGCCAAACTGAACAGGCAGGGTACCCATGTGGATTATGTAAGTATCTGCTCGCCCAACTACCTGCACGACTCACATATCCGATTTGCCCTGCGAAACGGGGCAGATGCCATATGCGAGAAACCGCTGGTTCTGAATCCATGGAATATAGATGCCCTGAAGGATTATGAAAATGAGACTGGCAGGAAGGTTTGGAACATCCTTCAGCTCAGGCATCACCAGGCTATAAGGGATCTGAAAAAGAGAGTAAATAGTGATCCGCCCGACAAAGTTTATGATATCGATCTCTCTTACATTACCAGCAGGGGAAACTGGTATCACTACTCCTGGAAAGGGAACGAGGAAAAATCAGGTGGTGTTCCCACCAACATTGGGGTGCATTTCTTCGATATGCTTACCTGGATATTCGGGGAGGTAAAGGAGAACCGGGTTAATTTTATCAAAGGCGACAAAGCTGCAGGAGTTCTTGAGCTGGAACGGGCGCGTGTTCGCTGGTTCCTGAGTATTGATTATAACGATATACCCAAAGAGATGAAGGTGTCCGGGAAACGCACTTACCGCTCCATTACAGTGAACGGGGAGGAGATTGAATTCAGCGGCGGCTTTACCGATCTGCATACGATCTCCTATGAAAAGATCCTGGAAGGAAAAGGTTACGGGCTGGAGGCTGCCCGCAACTCCATTGGAATTGTTTATAACATTCGTAATTCTAAACCTGTTGGACTAACGGGCGAATATCATCCAATAATTAAAAATATTAAAAATGATTTATAACGATCTGCTGAACGGGAAGAAAAAGATGGCCGTCATAGGCCTGGGATATGTAGGGCTCCCCATCGCCCTGGAGTTCGCAAAGAAAATTTCAGTCATCGGGTTTGACATCAGGTCCGACAGGGTGGAGATGATGAAAAACAGGGTGGATCCCAGTAAGGAACTGTCCAGCGAAGATTTTGAGGGGTGCGATATCAGGTTCACCGACAGCATTGAAGATCTCCGCGAAGCATCTTTCTACGTGGTTGCAGTGCCCACACCCATTGATGAACATAAGAATCCTGACCTCGTTCCTGTGCTTGCTGCAACAACCACTGTGGGAAAGGTCCTGTCCGAAGGAGATTATGTGGTCTATGAATCCACGGTATATCCAGGGTGTACCGAAGAGGATTGCATTCCCCTTCTCAGTGCAATTTCCGGTCTCGAATACATGAACCAGTACAAGGTTGGGTTCTCCCCTGAACGGATCAATCCGGGCGATCGCGAACATACCCTTACTCGTATCACCAAGGTCACCTCGGGTTGCGATGCAGAATCGGCCGAAGAGATTGCAAAGACCTATGAGCTGGTGATCACGGCGGGTGTACACCGGGCCAGCTCCATCAAGGTAGCCGAAGCTGCTAAGATCATCGAAAATACACAACGCGATATCAACATCGCCTTTATGAATGAACTCTCCATGATCTTCAACAAGATGGGTGTCAATACCTTTGAAGTGCTGGAGGCTGCAGGTACCAAGTGGAATTTTCTGAATTTCTTTCCCGGTCTGGTGGGAGGGCATTGTATCGGAGTAGATCCCTATTACCTCACTTATAAATCGGCCAAGTTCGGGCATCATGCACAGATCATCAATGCCGGCCGGGGCATTAACGACGGAATGGCTGCCTACGTGGCACACCAGGTAACCCTGAAACTCTCCTCCACTTTCCCCAACCTGAAAGATTGCCGGGTGCTGATCATGGGTGCCACCTTCAAAGAGAATGTCAGCGATATCAGGAACTCCAAGGTGGCCGATGTTATTTCAGAGTTGAAAGAGTTTGGAGTCCAGGTGGATGTGGTTGATCCCTATGCATCACCCGAAGAGATCAGGCAGGAGTACGATTTTCAGCTTTCGCCCTCCATCGAAGGACTTTTTCATGGTATTGTGTTGGCAGTCAATCACAGGGAGTATGTGGAATTGGATGAGGCCTATTTCCGCTCCATTACCCATGAAGGAGCTGTCTTTGCTGATCTGAAAGGTATATACCGGGAGAGAATAAACAGCCTCAACTACTGGAGTTTGTAACATATATCACTATGGCTAAAATTCTTGTTACCGGGGGGACGGGTTACATCGGATCCCATACTGTAGTAGAGCTGCTGGAGGAGGGGATGGAGGTGGTGATTGTCGATAACCTCTCCAACTCTGAGCGGGAGGTACTGAACGGCATCACATCTATCACCGGAAAAGAGCCTCATTTTGAAGAGGTGGACCTGAGAGAACGGAACGCCACTTACGGAGTGTTTGAAAAATATCCCGATATAAGTGCCATCATCCATTTCGCAGCTTTTAAAGCAGTAGGTGAAAGCGTGGAGAAACCACTGGAGTATTATGAAAACAACCTGCTTTCGCTGATTCACCTGTTGGAAGCCATGAAAAAATTTTCGGTCGACCACCTGGTTTTCTCCTCCTCATGTACCGTTTATGGTGAGCCCGATGAACTACCGGTAACCGAAAAAGCACCCATTAAAAAGGCCGGTTCTCCCTATGGAAATACCAAGCAGATCTGCGAGGATATCCTTCAGGATACCATGCGCTCCATAAAGGGGAAAGGGGTGATCTCGCTCCGCTATTTCAATCCCATCGGAGCACATCCGTCGGCCAGAATCGGTGAATTGCCCCTCGGGGTGCCTAATAACCTGGTACCTTTTATCACGCAGACAGCCGCAGGGATCAGGGAGTGTCTGAATGTATTCGGAGATGACTACAACACCCCCGATGGATCGGCCATCCGTGATTATATCAATGTGGTGGATCTTGCAAAAGCACATGTGACAGCCATCAGACGATTACTCAATCAGAAACAGAAATCTAATTTCGAAGTGTTTAACCTGGGGACTGGTCGTGGACTCTCAGTTCTTGAGATTATTCATGCCTTTGAAAAGTCCACAGGTCAGAAGCTCAATTACAAAGTGGTGGGACGCAGAGAAGGAGATATTGAAAAAGTTTATGCCGACACCGCTTATGCCAATAGTGAGTTGGGCTGGAGGGCTGACAAGGGGATTGAAGAGACCCTTCAATCGGCGTGGAAATGGGAGATGAATCTCAGATCCAAAAACAACAGAACATGAAAACCATACTGATTACCGGCGGGGCCGGCTTCATAGGATCGCATGTGATCAGGCGGATGATCACAAATAGTCCCGATACCCGGATACTGAACCTGGACCGGCTCACCTATGCAGGGAATCTGGAAAACCTGAAGGACATTGAGAACTCTCCCAATTACCACTTTATACGTGAAAACATTCTAAATACCGCTTTTCTTGAAAAGCTCTTTAACGATTATGAGATCGATGGGGTGATTCACCTGGCAGCTGAATCGCATGTGGACCGCTCCATTGCCGATCCCATGGCTTTTATTAATACCAATATCGTTGGAACTGTGAATCTGCTAAATATCTGCCGGAGTGCCTGGAAGGATAAGAACGACAAACTTTTCTATCATATCTCCACCGATGAAGTGTACGGGAGCCTGGGAAGCGAAGGACTGTTTACCGAGAAGACCGCCTATGATCCACGCAGTCCCTATTCTGCCTCCAAGGCTAGTTCGGACCACCTGGTCAGAGCCTATCACCATACCTACGGACTGCCCGTGGTGCTCTCCAACTGCTCCAACAATTATGGGCCTAACCAGTTTCCCGAAAAACTAATTCCTCTGGCTATCAACAACATCCTCCATATGAAACCCATACCCGTTTACGGGAAGGGGGAGAACATAAGAGACTGGCTATATGTGGAGGATCATGCTGCGGCCATTGAACTTATCTTCCGGGAAGGGGCCGATGGATGTACCTATAATATCGGGGGATTGAACGAATGGAAGAACATTGATCTGATCAGGTTGCTCTGCCGGATCATGGACGAGAAGCTGGAGAGGGCTCCCGGCACCTCGGATAAGCTCATTACATTTGTAAAGGACCGGGCAGGACACGATCTCAGGTATGCCATCGACAGTACCAGGATCGAAGTAGAACTAAACTGGAAGCCTTCTGTTACTTTTGAGCAGGGTCTGGCCCACACAGTGGAATGGTACCTTCATAACAGGGAGTGGATGAAAAATGTCACTTCCGGTGCTTACCAATCTTACTACAAAACCCAGTACGGGGAGAGGTAAACAACAGGACCTTTTAAATCACTACTCCACCGTGACTGATTTGGCCAGATTCCTGGGCTGGTCCACATTACATCCCCGCATCACTGCAATGTGGTAAGCAATCAGCTGCAGCGGAACGACAGCTGTCAGTGATACCAGTGACTCATCCGATTCCGGAATCTCAATCACATGATCGGCTATCTCCCTGATAATGGTGTCTCCTTCGGTTACAATGGCAATCACCACCCCGTTCCTGGCCTTTACCTCCTGAATGTTGCTTACGATCTTTTCATAAGAACCATCCCTGGTGGCGATAAAGATCACCGGCATCTTCTCATCAATCAGTGCAATGGGACCATGCTTCATCTCTGCGGCCGGGTACCCCTCGGCATGGATATAGGAGATCTCCTTCAGTTTGAGTGCACCCTCCAGTGCCACTGGAAATGAGACCCCGCGACCCAGGTAGAGTGCATTCGTAGCATCCTTGCATATCTCTGCTATGCGCTTGAACTCCTCATTCTGTTCCAGGATCTTCTCTATCTGACCCGGGACATCATGGAGTTCTTTAATCAGCTGACTGAACCGCTGGTCCGAAAGCAGCCCCTTCTCCTTCCCGATCATAATAGCCATCATGGTCAGCACCGTTATCTGTGCGGTAAACGCCTTTGTAGAGGCAACCCCAATTTCAATACCCGCATGGGTATAAACCCCGGCATGAGTTTCACGCGAAATACTTGAACCTGCCACATTACAGATTCCGAGCACCAGCGCCCCTGCATCCCTGGCCAGTTGGATAGCTGCCAGTGTATCGGCTGTCTCCCCACTCTGACTAATGGCCAGAACCACATCTTCGGGTCCGATCATGGGATTGCGGTACCTGAACTCGGAGGCGTACTCCACCTCCACCGGTATCCTGGCCAGATCCTCGATCAGGTATTCCCCAACCAGCCCTGCATGCCAGGAGGTACCACAGGCAATCACCACAATTCGTTTGGCATTTACCAGCTGATCCTTCACATCAAGCAATCCACCCAGCCTGATCTCATTGGTTTCGGTCTGGATCCTTCCCCTGAAGGTATCCATAATGGAGCGGGGCTGTTCGAAAATCTCTTTCAGCATAAAGTGTTCATACCCCTGCTTCTCTATTTCAAAAATACCCTTCTCCAGGGTCTTGATATTCACCTTGGTAGCATCGCTGACCAGGTTCTTAAGCACCAGTTCGTCCCTTCTGATCAAGGCTATATCATCATTGTTCAGGTAGATCACCCGATCGGTATACTCTGCAATGGGAGTGGCATCGGAGGCGATAAAATACTCATTGTTGCCCAGACCGATCACGAGAGGACTGCTGCGTCGGGCTGCGATCATCAGGTCGGGATCTTCAAGGGAGATAACCACCAGTCCATATGCACCAACTACCTTCTGCAATGCCAGGCTTACAGCCACCTCCACGCTCACATCCTCCGATATATATATATACTCAATCAGGTTGGCAAGCACCTCGGTATCTGTCTCACTGTAAAACTTCATTCCCTGATCGATCAGGGTCTTTTTCAGTACCGAATAGTTTTCGATAATCCCATTATGGATAATGGTAAACAGACCCTTTTCGGAATGGTGCGGATGGGCGTTCAGGTCGCTGGGCTCGCCATGGGTGGCCCAC
>DAOWNM010000182.1 GCA_030642565.1 Bacteroidota bacterium
AATACCTTGCCCAGGTGGTTGAAGCGATGATCGAGGCAGGGGCTACAGTGATTAACATTCCGGATACCACCGGATATACACTTCCCGATGAGTATGGAAGGAAAATCAAATACCTGGTCGATCATGTATCCAATATGGATAGGGCCATTCTCTCCACACACTGTCACAACGATCTGGGTATGGCCACCGCCAATACCATGAGTGGAGTGATCAACGGAGCGAGGCAGGTGGAGGTGACCATAAACGGGATCGGGGAGAGGGCCGGTAATACATCCCTGGAAGAGGTTGTTATGATTATGAAGAGCCGGAAACATCTCAACCTGATATCCAATATCAACCCAAGGAAGATTTACAATACCAGCAGACTGGTATCCACCCTGATGCGTATGCCTGTTCAGCCCAATAAGGCGATCGTAGGAAGAAATGCTTTTGCCCACTCCTCCGGAATTCACCAGGATGGTGTGTTGAAAAGGCGTGAAAATTATGAGATTATCAATCCCAAATCGGTAGGGATCAATGAGTCATCCATTCTGCTGACAGCAAGAAGCGGCAGGGCCGCACTGAAGCACAGGCTGGGAAAACTGGGTTATACATTCAGTAAAAATGCACTCGATAAAATTTATGAGGAGTTCCTGGTACTGGCCGACTCTAAAAAAGAGATCGTTGATGAAGATCTGAAAGTGCTGGCAGGGGCCAGTAGCCGGGATATCAAACGGACTCTTCATCTAGACAAGCTGCAGGTACTGTGTGGTAAAGGTACCTCTCCGGTGGCAACAGTCAATATCATCTGGGAAGAGGAGACCCACTCAGCCACTTCGGAAGGAAACGGTCCCGTAGATGCATCTATCAATGCTGTTAAAATGATCCTGAATAAGAAGGTGAGGATTGAGGAGTTCCTGATCCAGGCCATTACAAGAGGAAGCGATGATATGGGGAAAGTCCATATGCAGGTAGAACATAAAAATGTAGTCTACTATGGCTTCTCTGCCTCCACAGATATTGTCACTGCGTCAGTTGAAGCATTTATTGATGCCATGAGTCAAATTGTTTAACAGGACAATCGCACTTTTTACTATTTTTACTACAGATGCCGGATCAATGAAATGCATTGCTCTGGTATCTGTTTTTACTTTTTACACAATACCATATATCCCCTCTGCCAGTCATGCTGAGAACACGTCTTCTTCTTGTTGCATTTATTTCACTGATCTCTCTGGAAAGCTTCGGAAAGGCAACAGTTAGCGGGTATATACGTGATGCTTCTTCGGGTGAAGCACTAATTGCTGCAAATGTGATTATTGAAGAACTTGGTACTGGAACCAGTACCAACGAATATGGCTTTTATGCACTTTCGCTAAAACCTGGCTCTTATACTCTGATTTTCTCCTACGTGGGCTATGAAACGCAATCCAGGAAAATTTCCCTTGTCGATGAGATAATTCTCGATATGGAGCTGAGTGAGTTACTGCATGAGCTGGAAGAGGTAACCATTTCCTCTCAGCGCAACAATACAAATATTACCCAATTGGAGACAGGAAGCACGAGGTTGGCCATCCAATCCATCCAAAAAATCCCGGCACTGTTGGGAGAGATCGATGTGATCAAAGCGATCCAGTTACTTCCGGGAGTACAAGTAACCAGTGAGGGTTCATCAGGTTTTAGCGTTAGAGGAGGAGGGCGCGATCAGAACCTGATCCTTCTGGACGAATCGGTAGTTTATAGTGCCAGTCATCTGATGGGTTTCTTCTCCATTTTTAACAACGATGCTATCAAAGATGTGAAGCTCTATAAAGGTGATATTCCTGCCAGTTCGGGAGGAAGACTGGCATCGCTGCTGGATATACGCATGAAAGAGGGAAATAGCAAGAAATTCAGTGCAAGTGGCGGTATTGGTACTATTGCGAGCCGCCTTACCCTTGAGGGACCCATCGTGCCCGACAAGATCTCATTCCTCCTTGCAGGGAGAAGAACCTATGCCGACCTTTTTCTGCTCTTTTCGAAACAGGAGGCACTGCGTAAAACAAGGCTCTACTTCTACGATCTCAATGGAAAAATGAATTATCGGATCAATGACAATAACAGAATCTTTCTTTCGGGCTATTCCGGTAGGGATACCTATGCCAATAAGGAGTATGCAGGGATGATTTTTGGCAACCGTACCTTTACCCTCCGATGGAACCATATATTCAACAATAACCTCTTCAGTAATTTCACGCTGGTCAATTCGCACTACTTCTATGACCTGGGAACACCAGAAGGGTCGGAACAGTATTTTAACTGGAACTCCATGCTTGACGATTACGGGTTTAAGGGGGATTTTACCTGGTATCCTGCACCTGAACATACAGTTCGGTTTGGAGCATCTTCAACCTTGCATATGATTAAACCTGGAGAGATTAGTGCAGTTAGCACCGGTGGTATCAACCAAAAAATGGAGCTCACCCATAACCATTCGCTGGAGAGCGGACTCTATCTCTCGGGCAGATCAACCCTGGGAGAGAAACTGGCTGTCCGTTACGGAGTGCGATACTCCTTGTTCAACAATGTAGGTCCCACCACTATTTTTCAATATGATGATAATTACCAGCTGGTCGATTCTACCTACTACAGGCAGGGAGACTTTTTTCATCTCTACCATGGGCTTGAACCACGGATTGCCGTCAACTACTTGCTTAGCGATCAGCACTCCCTGAAAGCGAGCTATTCACGGACCAGACAATACCTTCAACTGGCCAGTAACTCTTCAGCTGGCACCCCCCTTGAGATCTGGTTCCCTGCCTCACCCAATATTGAGCCACAGCTCTCCGACCAGGTATCGGTGGGCTATTTCAGAAATTTCCTGGATCATAAGCTTCAATCCTCGGTGGAACTCTATTATAAAAAGATGAGCAATTCCATCGATTTCAGGGATCATGCTCAACTCATGCTGAATCCACGGCTCGATGGTGAACTCAGGATCGGGGAGGCCACCTCTTATGGTGCCGAACTCTATCTGAAATATAAAACCAGAGAATTCTCAGGTTGGATCAGTTACACCTATTCCCGAACCATGCGGGAATTCACTGAAATCAATGACGGTAAGCCCTACGCGGCCCCCTATGATAAACCTCACGATCTGGCCATTGTTCTCAATTATGATCTTACGCCCAGGATCGGGATAGCTGCCAACTGGATATACAGCACGGGGATACCCTTTACACTTCCTTCAGGGCGTTACGAGGTGATGGGCAACATCATCCCATTGTATACCGGAAGGAACGAATACAGGCTACCCGACTATCACCGTCTCGATCTTGCAGTTACAATAAAGGGGAAAGAGAGAGCCAACAGACGATGGAGAGGGGAGTGGAACTTCTCTATTTACAATGCTTATGGCCGGAAAAATGTATGGACCCTCAATTTTGTCCAGGACGAGGCACAACCCGATTTAACCTATGCCGAAATGACCTATCTTTTCTCTATTGTCCCGGCGATCACCTATAATTTCAAGTTCTGATGAAGCTTAAATTTACATATCACCGTTGGTTTATCCTGACTGTAGCGCTGCTTTTTGCTACAGCATGTACAGAAAGAGTAGATATTGAGCTGGATTCCACCTACCAGAGGCTGGTGGTGGAAGGTGCAGTCACAACAGATTCGGTCAGGCACCATGTTCAACTCTCTATAACAAGCGATTACTTCTCCAACAAACCTTCTCCCAGGGTCCAGAATGCTTTAGTTGAACTTACTTTCGAGGAAGAGACCATACAGCTAATTGAAAATGGTGCAATTCCTGGCTGGTATGAAACATCGTATGCATTCAGGGGGGTCCCTGGAACCACCTATGTGCTGGATATCAGCCAGTTGGATGTGAATCAGGATGGCGAAGAAGAGATTTACCATGCCTCAAGCACCATGCCAGGCGGATCTGAGCTTGAATCCATTGAACTAAGGTATTATAAAACGCCGGTTCTCTCTGGTTACTCGGTCTTTATGTATGCTTATAACCCAGTGGATCAGCGAGACTGGTTTGGTTTTAAACTCATTAAGAACAACGATGTCCTAACCGATTCATTGACCAAATACAGTATTCTTTCAGACGACTTGTTCGATACGGGTTATTTTCCGGGTATGCCCGTTGGTTTCCTGAGTGATGACAATCCCCGGGAGGCTGTACATGCTGGCGATACTGTTACGCTTGAAATGGACTGCATTGAAGAGGCCTACTATAATTTTGTGACAGAGGCTCAACTGGAGATTGCTGGAAACTACCCACTCTTCTCTGGTCCACCCGCTAATGTAATATCCAATATTGATAACGGGGCCCAAGGAATCTTTGCTGCCTACTCCATACAACGGATCTCTGTTATTGTGGATTAAACTTTCGCAAAAAAAACGGAGGTTGTCCTTATTGGATAACCTCCGTTTTGTGACAGTATGTAAGAGATTAGTAGAGATCTAACTGGCGCCTGTTCTTCACTACAATCTCAGGCGATCCATCAAAGGTGGTGATCAGTCCGGTAATGGTGATGTGCTCACCAAGGAAATAGCTTTCAGGTCTCCAGCTGAATTTGCGTGCTACATATCCGGGAATAACTACTGTGAACTGCTGGTAGGGGAAGTCTCCACCGAAGAAGAGCAGGAAATCATCGGTCTCCCTGTTATGCCAGGTGGCATAAACCCTACCATACACCATAGCCACTTCACCAAGGTTGTATTTGGCATCGAATACAGAGATGCTTTGAATCCTGTGTCCGTAGTTGTACCTCCAATGGAACTCCGGGTACCACCGGTGATAATCACGATACATATTCCTGCTCCAGTAAATATTACCATAGGAGGGATAGTAGAGCACATGATAGTGATTTATATAAGTATCATGGTGATAGTGAAACCTAACTTTCCTGGTGGGGTAGGCATAGTGATAATGGTTCCCCCCGTAATAGCTCCTACTATTATATTTCTTGGATTTGACAGGAGCATTATAACGTGGTTCTGTGGTGATCTTGTTGTTTGGCTTGCGATAAGTACTGCGAGGATTGTTCGATGTAGTCATGCTCACAGGTTTGTTTACCTGCTGCCTGGGTTCCTTATATCCATTTTGGTTGCGCTCCTGATTTCCACGGTTGTTATTTGCATTTTGGTTGCGCACATACTGCCGCCCATTATTGTTTGGCTCAGTTTTGTTATATTTTACCTGCTGGTTGCGTACCTGCTGCCCTTGATTAGTTCGTGCAGGCTGGGAAGCTCTTGCATGTTGAGTGCTTCTCGACTGCTGGCTACGGACCTGCTTGGTCTGCACTTGCCTGGCAGGCTGGCTGCTTTTTGCCTTATGCGATGTAGTTTCCTTTTTATAAGTGCTTGAGGTCCTGGCCCGTTCCTTTTTTTCTTGGGTAACGGGACGACGAGCTGATTGTGCCTGAATAGTTGTTGTTGCAAAAACCAGTGCGATCAGCATTGCGGTTGAGTATCGTTTGGTTTTCATGATTTCCTGGTTTTTAAGTTTTACATCTTTGGCTATTGAAGTTCAAAATCAATGCCAAAAGTAGTAAGTGTATCTCATACGTTCAGGGAATTATGATCTTAATAAGCAACAAATCAAGCAGATAATAGAAAAAAAGAAAATCCCGGTTCTTTGTGGAACCGGGATCCTCTTTTCAGATTTAGTTTTAGGGTTAGTGACTATCTAGTGTTAGTCTATAACAGTTCTGTACAAGCAAATATAGAGGTTATATTTTAAAAACCAAATCTTAGTGATTCAATTCAATCTGTATTGAATCGAGAAGAGCCATTGATTCTTCCATCTCTTTTCTGATCTCATCCCAATTAATCTCTTCCATTGATTTTTCAATCTCTCTTTTTATCTCCTCC